>JAWSUF010000005.1 GCA_033549365.1 Acidobacteriota bacterium | reverse complement strand
ATCGCCGTTTACACCTTGTGTCTCTCATCTCCAACTACAGGTGGATCGATGCCATCACGTAACTTTGAAACAAGCTCTAATCTTTTCATCCAGAACCGAGCGATAGGTCATTATCCGTAAAGTATTTAACGAGGTTGGATTGAAATTTGATAAATATTGATGTTGCTCAATATACTCCTGAATTACGTAGTCTTTTTTATAGTAGTTGTTTAGATACTCCATCGTAAGCTTGTTCTTATTATCTTTTTCAAATATTTCTTTACCATTGTTTAAGAAAACATTTACGTTTTTCCCGCCCGAACTATCAATAGAAGGCTTTAAAACTATTTTTTTATAGGGTTTAAGAATGTTGCTTAACTCGATATCATCAATAAGAATAAGGTTATAATTTAAATCAAGAAAAATGCCATCGATATTCCTCACAATACATCTTGGAAATACTTTAAATCCATGAAGAATATCATAGGAATTTTTTTCTGAATACGCCAGATTAAACACCCTTTTATTTAATAGAGGAAGAATAATGTTGATATAAATGTCATCCGGTACGAAATTAATGTCAGGATTGCATGAAAGAGTCGAATAAAGTCTATAGTATATTGGGGTAATTTTTTTCTGAAGAATTTTCCATTTTTCGATATGTTTATCTTCATTCGCAACTTTTAAAGAAAAATCAAACTTGGGATATAAACTTTTTGTGTACTTATTTATATAGATAGCCGACCTCTTTCTTCCTCTACCAAGCAAAGCTATTCTTATTTTACCTATTAAATAGTTCTTAAAGCGTTTCATATATTTTAATCAGTTTGGCGGTTAGTTTAGTAACATCATGATGCTTTTCAACAAATTTTCTGCTTTTTTCTCCTAGTTCCGGAAGCATATGTCTGTTACAAACCAGTTCTTTTAATACAAAATATATTGAATCTTTGTTAGCATTAACAATCGGTATTTCATCGGCGAAATCGATGTAATTAAAATATTTTGGGTCGATGTGGGCAACTACCGTTCGCCCTACAGCCATTGCTTCAATTGCTGCCGTTCCATACCAGCCGGCAATAATTTGATCAATAAAAATATCACACATGGAATATCTTTTTCTCAATTCATCATGTTTAACATCAACTATTAAATCAAAACGGATTTTCCATCCTTCCTTTTGCATCTTTTCTATTGCTTCAACAATGAATTCCGTCCCTTTGAATCGTTTATTCGTTGGCGCATGGGCAATAACAACATGGTCTTCAATGTGTTTTCTTTTAAAATCAAATAAGTTCAGGTCGATCGCCAAAGGAATAACCATAGCGTTTTTAACAAAAGGAGCATAATATGGCATACAAACAACTTGAAGATTTGTATATGGCGTTTCCTTTTTTAACCGTTTTATAACTTTTCTGTTTACCAATTCTGCATTGTATCCATAATGGGTGTACTTAGAATTATATATCACCACATCTCCGCCTAGATAGTGCATGATTATTTTTTTCCCAAATAGTTTGTAGAAAGGGAGGTCTCTCTGCTTGCGAAATAATGTTGTGCCATAATAAAAATGAAAAACATTAAACTTATAAAACCAATATAACTTCCTTATCCCGTTCCAAGTATATTTGAGTGCTTTTTGAATAATATTACCCTTATGTAGTAATTGCACATCAATCTGGCGTTTATAATTATCATGATAACAAGCAGATAATGCCTCTATTCCTTGTTTGCGGAGTTCTTTTGCAAAAAAACCAGCCTGTGTACCATAATTCACCAAGCCATGAAAAACTCTGAGTTTCTTCATTTCCCAGCTTTGATTTTAATGCTTTTAATTAATGCCTTTATTTCAAGTCTCTTATTCAGCTCTTTAAAGGAAAAGAAACAAGAACCGCCAATGATTGCAACTCCCGGAAAATAAGCTAGAGGCTTTTGAAATATATGAAAAACAGAAAAACTTGAAATTCCCAAAGCAAACTGAATTAAAAATATTTTGACTAATTCGCCATGCAGCGAAAATTCATATTTCCATCTCGCAAGAACATAAACCTGAAGAAAATAAATTATGTAGGCCGCCAGAAAGGAAATCCCAAGTCCCTTCAATCCTGCAATTTTATACCCGACAACATTAAATCCAAAAACATAAATGTTTGCGATCAGTTCATTCAAAAAAAAAGTGCGGGACGCCCCTTTAGCGAGAATAAGAAAGGCCAAAGCCCAGCTAATCGTCTTAAAATATATCCCCAGTGCAGCCCACTGAATCATTCCATAAATTGGAATGAATTTCGTGGAGTAAAGGAGGATTACAACATATTGAATGAAAACAATAAAAATTGCCAAAACGGGAGCAATTATCAATATGGCTATCTCGCTTTGCTGGTTAATAAGTTGAGCAGCCTTTTTATTGTCATAGGAAACACCGGAAAGCCGAGGATAGTAATCTGTGCTCATAGCGATAAAAACCATGCCGACATATGTATTGATTATTGCAAACCCTGCATTATATAAACCTACCTGATCCACACCCCCCGTATTGCTGATATAAATTCTAATTAGGTAGCTAGCTCCCATGGCAATAATCCCACTAAGACTCAGCAGGAAACCCATCGAAAGCATTCCTTTGCTTTCATTGATGACTGTTTCTTTATTGATTTCAACTTTTTTAATCATAACCTTTCTGGAAAAATACCAAGTGCGCAGAAGGGAAGCCATGGAGCTGACAATAATGGCCGGGACTATGCCATCAATTCCCCAGAAGTAATAAATTGGAACTGAAATGATTAATCCCAGCACTGCTCCCGATGCACTGGCTTTGGCCATGAGATTCAGCTGCCGCGTCCCTCGCAATATCACGCTTTGTCCTGTGCTTATCTGGTTCAGTAGAAGAGTGACGGATATCCAAATAAAAGCAAATGAATAATCGGCATTGCCAAAGGCGACCCGGCTCAGCCATTTTGAGCATACCAGAGTAATCAATGCCCCAAGGGTACCCGTGACCCAAACCAACCTTCTTAGGACATTTACAACTGTAGCAAGTCTGTTTTCATCTCCAGTCGCATGAGCAGCCGCAACATTTTTTATTGCGCTTGTTCCAAGACCAAAATTTGTCAATCCTGAAATTAGTCCGGTGGTTGAAAGGAGAAGTCCGTTTATCCCCATGCCTAAAGGCCCCAGCAATACAGCGACTGCTTTTGACCGAATAATGCCAATAATTATTTGAAATACCTGCACTCCGCCGAAAAGCGATGTGGCTTTCACGATTTGCCGGTAGGAAGATTGATTGTTTGTCAAAGCCTAATTGCGATGCTTATTAAATGTCATTCCCGAGTATTGCTTGTTAAAGCATTAATTGTAGAAACGATGGTTTCTATTTCTTCGCGAGATAATGTTGAGCTGATCGGCAAACTCAATACTTCTCTGTGAATTTCTTCCGTTATTGGAAAGCTTAGTTTGTTCGAATTCTTGTAAGCCATTTGTTTATGAGGTGGAATAGGATAATGAATTTGTGTTTGAATACCATTATTTGCCAAGTACTTTTGTAGTTCATCACGGCGTTTAAATCGGATTACGAAGAGGTGCCAGACATGATTTAAGGGCATTGGACACTGAAAATTGTCTTTAGGAGTTGTATCCGCATCAGATTTTTCAATGCATGGAAGAATAATGTCCGGATGCTTGATTGTTTGGCAATAATATCGTGCGATTTCCCGGCGGCATTGATTTTCCGCATCTAAATATTTGAGCTTTACGTCAAGAAACGCAGCTTGGAGTTCATCAAGACGGCTGTTGAATCCCTGGTAATCGTTCAGGTATTTTTTCTTGCTGCCGTAATTGCCCAAAGCACGAACAACTTCAGCCAGTTGGTCATCGTTTGTCGATACGGCGCCGGCATCCCCTAAAGCCCCGAGATTTTTCCCTGGGTAAAAGCTTATCCCCGCCGCATCGCCCAAAGACCCGGTTTTCTTTCCATCCCAAATCGCTCCAATTGCTTGGGCGTTGTCTTCAATAATTTTGAGGCTGTGTTTTTTTGCAATATTTTCAAGTTCACGGCTCCAACAAGCACGACCATATAAATGCACGATCAAAATACCTCTTGTTTGAGGAGTGATATGTTGCTCTATGAGGTTTAGATCGAGGTTAAATGTAGCTATATCCGGTTCAACTAAAACTGGTTTTAAGCGATTGTCCGTGACAGCAAGAATCGAAGCAATATAGGTATTTGCCGGGACGATAATTTCGTCCCCGTCATGAAATAAACCAAGTTCCTTATAAGCTCTCAAGATTAATCGAAGCGCATCCAGGCCGTTGCCTACCCCAATGGCATGTTTTACTCCGACATATGCTTCAAGATTTCTTTCAAAAGCATTTAGCCTTTCGCCCATTAAATACCAGCCTGAATCAATAACTTCTGAGGCAACTTGCTTCAACTTTTCTGCATACTGGGCATTGATTTTTTTCAAATCGAGAAATTTGATCATTTTTTCAGTGGTTTGGGCTCACTATTTACCCATATATATTGGGTCCCATCCTTATCCAGCATTTTAAGACTAAGCACTTTCCCTTCCTTAGTGACAAAGCCTCTTTTCCTTGCCGGGTTTCCATAAAATAGCGTGTAAGGTGGAACACTTCTAGTGACCACACTTCCGGCGCCAATCATAGCAAATATCCCTATTTCAATTCCTGCTAGCACGGTTGAATTGGCCCCAATACTCGCACCTTTTTTCAAAATGGTTTGGACAAATTTCTCGGGGTATTGTTTGGATCTCGGCAAGAGATCATTTGTAAATGTTACATTTGGCCCAATAAATACATTGTCTTCTATTCGCAATCCATCCCATAATTGAACTCCGGGCTTAATAGTTACATTATCTCCAATTACAACATCATTCTCAATGAATACATTGAAATTAATATTGCAGTTTCTTCCTATCCGAGCATCCTTTAAAATTACACAAAACTGCCAGATTGTAGTCCCCCCCCCAATTTCCTTGGTTTGAACTTCTGAAGTAGGGTGTATCTTAACGATCATTTCTATATTTTAGGTATTCGCAGTATTCTCTGATGTAATCTTCCGAATGATATAAATGGGAAGCCAGCACCAAGCATACTGCTCCAGAGGAGAATTCCAACAACTCGCGCCAAATACCAGGAACCACAAGCAATCCATAAGATGGCCTGTTCAAGGTTACAACTTTTCTATTGACTCCATCATCCAGTAATACATCAAATGATCCACTAGCTGCCACAATTAATTGCGATAAGTCCTTATGGGCATGGCCTCCGCGGTTTTCTCCACCGGGTATATCGTAAAGATAATACACTCGCTTCAGTTCGAAAGGCACATTTATCAATCCCTCTACAATAGTGATGTTACCCGCACGGTTATGAATCACATTCAAAGGCAGTACCGAACAGTTAAAAACGCTACTTGACATGCTTAATCCGGTATTCCAAGAATTCTTCGTAACCTCGGATATAATCCATCTTATTATATTGTGTAGAGCTGAGCACAAGCGCCAGGCTGTTCGTTGAGAAGTTGTTCATTTGCCTCCAGATCCCGGCCGGTAAATACAAGCCATAATAGGAACGATTGAGTGAAAAGGTTTTCTTGGCTTGGCCATCATCCACAACTACATCGAAACTGCCCGAAAGAGCTACGATCAACTCCTGCTGGACTTTAAAAGCATGGCCGCCTCGTACTTGACCGCCCGGAACATCATAGATCCAATAAATCCGCTCAATTTTAAACGGAATATGATTTTTTTCTTCTATAAAAGAAAGATTCCCGCGTGGGTCTTCAATCTTGGGGAGTTGGATTAGATGGGGCATTCTTTGTCATCTACTTATTAAACAATTTTCAAATTCTGTCCTAAAACCAACAGGCTACCGCCCTTGGAGCGGCGGCGCTCTTCGTTAAAGTTCTTCATCATTCTGCTCTCTGCCCCTCACCTAGGCGCAAGGGCAGATTCGCTGTCACTCACGGATCAGGCTTAAGGCAGCTTAATAACCTTATATTCTACAAACGTCCGGAAATTGAATCAAGGGATTGCCAAATCTCTGTCCGACACGACGATGCCGGGGACAAAGCCATTGGGAGCTGAGAGGTAATAAGGCGGACATATTCAATTTCAGTTTATTTTATCCGTTTTCGCCTCAAAATACTATAAAGCCAGTTTTCAGTTTGACCTTCCGGCCTCCCCCGGTATACAATGCTCCATCCCTGCCGGGAACATGGAGATAGCCGGAATGATGACACCTATGGGACCTGAACCCTCGATTCTCTTTGTCTGCACCGGAAACCGCTGCCGTTCGATCGCGGCGGCCGCCCTATGGAAGGCGCGCCTGCAGCAGCTCGACGAGAATTGGGCGGAATGGCGAATCTCCTCGGCCGGAACCTGGGCCGAGGAGGGCGAGCCGCCGCCGAGAGCGCTCCTCTCCATGCTTCTCGAACGGGGGCTCGACGTCGGCGGACAGAAAAGCCGGCGGCTGACCCGGGACCTGATGGCCGCCCATCGCCTGGTTCTGGTCATGGAGCCCGGCCACAAGGAAGCCCTGGGCGTGGAGTTTCCCGAGCTGAAGGACAGGGTTTACCTGTTGAGCGAGATGGCCGGACACTCGAGCCCGGTCGCGGACCCGGAGGGCGGCGATCCGGAAGCCTTCGCCGCCTGCATCGAGGACATCGAGGCGCTGCTTGACCAAGGCGAAGATCGCATCATGGCGCATGCCCGTGGGCATGCCTGAGGGATAGAGGGATGGAGAATAAATTGAGAAAAAGAGATATTGGGGAACCCGTTATCGATGAACCCGAATTGGATTTACAGCCCTACCTGGCCCTGGCCTGGCACTGGGCTTGGCTGTTCATTCTTGCAGCCCTGTTGGGAGGCGCGGCGGGTTATCTGAACAGCCGGCGCCAGATACCCATTTACGCCTCGTCGACGACCGTGATGATCGATGCGGCACCGACGTCGCGGGCCGCGGATTACTCCTCGATCTATCTCAGCGAGCGCCTTTCGGACACCTACTCCATTCTCATGCTCAACCGCCCGATCCTGGAAAAGGTCCGGGAGGAGCTGGGAATGACGGACCTCGAAACCCAGGGCATCGAAATCAACAAGATCCCGAACACGCAGTTGCTCAATATCCGGGTTCTTCATGCCGACAGGAAATTGGCGGCCGAGATCGCCAACAAGCTGGTTGAGGTCTTCGGCCAGGAGGTCGTGAAGATGCAGTCGGAACGTTACGCGGTTTCCAAGGCCAGCCTGCAGTCCCAGATCACCGACATGGAGGAACAACTCGAGGAAACGGCGGGACAGATCCGGCAGATCCGGAATGAGGCCGAAAGAGCCAACCTGGAGCAAAAACAGACGCTCTACAAGCAGATCTATTCCAACCTGCTCATGAGCCTCGAACAAGTGCGCCTGGCCGAGGCTCAGACCATCTCGAACATCGTCCAAGTGGAGTCCGCCCTTCCCGGGGGGCAGGTGAGCCCCCGGGTCAGGCGGTCGGCGATCCAGGCGGCCCTCTTCGGACTCCTTCTGGCGGTCGGGCTGGTCTTCGGATTGAACTTCCTGGACAACACGGTCAAGAACCCGGATGTCTTGTCGCGCCGCCTGGGCCTGTCCACGCTGGGCATGATCGCCAGCCACGAGACGCGGCCCGGGCAGGTCGTCACGATCAAGCATCCGCGATCGCCGGTTTCCGAGGCCTTCCGGGCGCTCCGCACGAATGTGCGCTTCGCGGGCGTGGACCGTCCGCTTCGAAAACTGATGGTGACCAGCCCGATGCATGAAGAGGGCAAGACCACGATCTCGGCCAACCTGGCCGTCGTCCTCGCCCAGAGCGGCGAGCGCGTCACCCTCGTGGACTCCGACCTGAGGCGCCCGATGGTCCACAAGACCCTGGGCCTTCGCGACGGAACCGGGCTGAGCGGGCTTTTCGTGCAGGATACGCCGGATATCGAGAAGGCCATGACGCCGGCCGGTATCGCCGGATTGCGGGCGGTCCTGTCGGGCGCGCTGCCGCCCAACCCCTCTGAACTCCTGGGGTCGAACAAGATGAAGGAGATCCTTGACAGGATGCTGGAGTCGAGCGACATCGTGATTCTGGACACGCCGCCCATCATGTCGGTGACGGACGCGGCCGTGCTGGCCAGTCAGGTCGACGCCGTGCTGGTGGTTTTCAGGCCGGGGGCGACCAAGACGTCCGTCCTGACCCAGGCCGTCGAACAGTTGCGGCTGGTCAACGCCAACCTGATCGGGCTGGTCGCCAACAACGTCAACATGGCCCGTGTGGGCTACAACACGTATTATTACCGCAGGTATTACAGCAAGTATGCCTATTACTCGGAGGAGGCGCGGGGGGGGTGGAAGGCCAACACGCGCCGGCTGGCGAAGAAGATCGCCCGGAAGACGGGGTTGAAGAAAAGGGCTTGAGGGCGGAAGAGCAAAAGCCGTTGGCCGGAACCGATGAGAAGACGCGGACGCGGCTTCTTGCGCTGTTGAGTTATGGGGGACTCTCGGATACTGCGGAGCGAACGCTTGCAGGGGCGGCGGAATGGGGGGACGAGGACTGGGAAAACCTGCGATTGACGGCCCGGCGGCATGGGCTGACCCCCCTTCTCTATTCGCGGCTGAAGGAACGCCTGCCGGCCGGGACGGTCCCGGCAAAGACGATGGAGGCCCTGAAGACCGATTTCTTCACGAACGCCGCGGCCCAGATGCGCCGCTTTCATTTTCTGGGGAGAATGCTGGACGCGTTTCGGGAGAGGGGCGTTCCGGTCATCGTTCTCAAGGGTGGATGGCTGGCCGAGGCCGTCTACGGCGATCCGGCCCTGAGGACAATGGACGACGTCGATCTTCTGGTCCGGCGGGAGGACATCAAAAAGGCGGACGAGGTCATGGCGGGGGCGGGATGTTCCCTTCTGGAATCCGGGCTGGTCGCCTCGGAGGGCGAAAACGAATTTCATTACAGACACCGGACGACGAACACGCTGATCGAAATGCATTGGGATCTCTTCCTGCCCATCTACCCCTTCGCCATGACCTCGGAGGAGGTTTGGGCGGCGGCCGTTCCGGCGACGATCGCGGGAAGCGGGGCGTTTGCGCTCACGCCCGAGGACATGCTGCTTCATGTGGCGATCCATGCCTCCAATCACTGTTACGACTTCGGATTGAAACCGCTCTGCGACATCGCCGAGATGCTGGCGCGGCTGCAGATCGACGCGGAAACGTTTCTTGAGAAGATGGAGCGTTACCGGGCTGTGCATGCAGCGGGACTGCCGATTCTTCTGGCGCACCGGCTGCTGGGGGCGCAGGTCCCGGAGGCGGTGCTGGAGCGGTTGAAGCGGGAGAAGCCGCCGGAGAAGCTGTGGGCGGCCGCGGTCGAGGCGGTCTTTCTGGAGCGCCCGGGGAGGGGGAAAGGCGAGGCGGTGCGGCCGAACATGCTCCTTTTCATGGGGCGGAAGAGCCTGGGGGGGAAGCTGCGGCTGGCACTGAAAAAGGCCTTTCCGCCGGCGAAAACGGTTGCGGTCGAATTCGGGTTGAATCCGGGATCGGCGCGGGTGTGGCTTTCCTATCCGCGGTGGATCCGGAAGCTTTATCGGGAGAACGCAGCAGCGATCAAGGGATATTTCGGGGGGCTGGCCAGGGGGCGGACGGCGGAGCCGGACGACACAGCGAGTCTTATGGACTGGCTGATGCGGAGCTGAATCCGCTGAAACGGCCGTCGATTGCCTTTAAACCCGCCGTGTGCTAGATTTTTATCAGGTTCGAATGATATCCAAAAAATACGCTGATCGTAATGCCGCGCGCGGGAGGGCGAGTGAAGCGGTCTTTTTCAGGCGGGTCGCTGCATTTGTTGCGGCGGTTGGGATGATCTTTGCTTTTGCGGCGTTGAGTGCTCCCGCCGGGTTTGCATGGGAAGGCGATTGCCCGGATGCGGTGATTTTCACGGCGGCCTGCCTGAATTCAGTCGGCTCTGTATTGACGGATCAAGCTGAGGGCCGGAATGAGATGCCCGGATCGAAGGATGTGTGCGATCCGGAAGAATCGGCGGAAATCGCAGAAAAGACCGGCGAAGCCGAAAGCCGGGAGATAGCAGCAGCCGGCACGATCATTGAGAAGAATCCCGAGACTCAGGAAAAGACGGCGGAACAGGAGAAAAAAGCCCAGGAGAAGAAGGAAGAGGAAAAAAAGGGCGGGGAGGCTGAGAAAGCGGAGAAGGCGGAGACGGAAGCGCAGGAAAAAGAAGAAAAGAAGCCGGACAAGAAAGAGGCGGCCGAGAAGGCCGCGGCTGAAGCCGCAACGGCCGCTGCGGCGACGGCGGCAGCAGGGACTGAGACCGCCCAAACCCTGACGACGACCGAGGCAGGCGGCGTCCGGGTCATCGCCAAGATCCACGAGAAGACCCCCGAGCGCATCTTCGCGCTGGGTGAGGTCGAGGTCCATTACAGAACGGCCAAGCTCTTCGCCGACCGGGTCGAGCTCGATCCCATCAACCGGGACGTCCGGGCCGAGGGCAACGTCGTCCTCCAGCTTCCGAACGAGGTCATCACCTCGCAGCACATCTTCTTCAACCTGGACGAGGCCGTGGGGAACATGGAGAACGTCCGGGGCATGATCCAGCCGTCGGTATACTACCGGGCCGAGACGTTGGAGAAGAAGCCGGACAACCTCTACTCGCTGACAAGCGCCCAGGTGACGTCGTGCTCGCAGCCGACGCCGCGCTGGGAATTCACGTTTTCGCGGGCTAATTTGAAGAAGGGCGACTATGTCGAGATGTGGAACGCCGTCTTCCGGTTGAAGAAGGTGCCGATTTTCTATCTGCCGTATATGCGCTATCCGCTGGAGCGGGAGCGGACGACGGGCTTTCTGATGCCCTCGATCGGGTTTTCGGGGCCGAAGGGATTCACGCTCTCCCAGAGCTTTTATTGGGCGATGGCCCGGAATATCGACGCTACGGTTACGGCTGATTTGTACTCGGCGCGGGGGATGGGGGGCGGATTGGAGTTCCGCTATCTCTTCGGCGACGGGACGCAGGGGGACGCCAAGCTGTATGGGTTCACGTTCTGGCAGGACGAGCTGGGGCAGAAGCCCGACAACGCCTATATTTTGCGGCTCAACCACAGCCAGACACTGCCTCTGGGTTTCCGGCTGGCGGCCGATGTGGATCTGCAGTCGTCCTTCGATTTTTTGCGGGAGTTCGACAACAATTTCCGGCGGGCCGTGATCTCGAACCGGCGGTCGCAGGCCTTCATCAGCCGCTCGTGGAGCGGATTCAGCCTCAGCGCTCGGGTATCGCGGTTCGAGACCTATTTTGCGCAGATCGGGACGGGGATTGTGACAAGGAATCTGCCGCAGATCAGCTTTTCGAGCTTCAAGATCCCGCTGTTCAATCCGGTGTTTCTGTCGTTCAACAGCGCGTTCACGAGCTGGGAGTACGGCTGGTCCGATCAGTATGAGGCCGGAACCCAGAGGAAATCCTCCAACCTGTCCTTCAGCCCGACGCTGTCGGCGCCGTTTTCGCTTATTCCCTGGCTGACGCTCAACTCGCAGGTGACGGGCAACTTCGTCTATCATTTCCAGAGCTATCAGGCGAATACGCGGAATATTATCAGCGAGCCGCTGTTGCAGAGGAATGTGGTGATGCGATTCGATCTGGTCGGGCCGGTCTTCAACAGGATTTTCCGGGATGGGCAGGGCGAGGCCAAGGTCAAACATATCGTCGAGCCGTATGCGTCGTACAACTTCGACAGCCCGGTTGCGGACGCGAATCGGATCATCACGGCGTCGGGGATGTTTTTCCGCTATCACCAGGTAAGCTATGGGTTGAGAAACCGTTTTCTGGTGAAGCAGGCGGGGCGGACGCGGGAGGCGGTTTCGGTGGGGGTGGGGCAGACGTATTATTTTGCGTATGAGGACAGCCCGCTCAGCCGATACAGGATCGACGGCGAGATTCCGCGGTTTTCCGAGATCTCGGGGTTTGTGCGCTATCGACCGGTCGGGGCCGTGACGCTGGACGCGTCGGCGGGGTATAACCCGTATACCAAGCAGGTGGGGAGCCTGAGGCTGGGGGCGGGGCTGGGATCGCAGGCGACGGATAACGCCTTCATGTCGGTCAACTGGTACAAGAGCATGAACAGCTGGCGGGAGAATCTGGGGGGATGGGAACAGTATTATTTCCGGCATCAGATCGGGGTGTCGGGGGGATTGAAACTTCCGAGGGCGGGGTTGGAGCTGATGGGGGACGTGGATTTCAACATCCAGGAAAAGAGTTTGCTTTATGCGGCGGCTTCGATCCTCTACCACTACCAGTGCATCGACATCGGGGCCGAGGTCAAGGTGTTTTATTTTCGGTATATGGATCAGCCGGACGTGCAGTTCCGGATCAATCTGGGGCTGGGGAACATCGGGAAGACGACGGACTTCCTCGGCGGCTTCGATTTTTAAGGCTGCTTTGGCTGCTGGATATTTCACATAATAAAGAAGTTATGCGTAAAAAGTGCGTTTTTTTGGGAAATTATTCAGCAATCTCTTTATTTTCAACAATATCCAGCAGCCAAAGCAGCCTTGTTCCGGCAGGCGGGGTTATGTATAATGCGAATAATCAGGAGACAGGACAATGACGGAGAGGACACTCGAGGGGAAAACGCTCGTCGTGACAGGCGGTGCAGGGTTTATAGGCAGCAACTTCATCCGCATGATGCTGGCGCGGTATGAGGGCTTGCGGATTATCAATCTGGACAAGCTGACCTACGCCGGAAACCTGGACAATCTTCAGGATGTTGAGGACAACGAGCGGTATGAGTTCAAGAAGGGCGACATCCGGGATCGGGACACGGTGGCGGAGGTTTTTGGGAAGGCCCAGGCGGTTGTGCATTTCGCTGCGGAGACGCACGTCGACCGGTCGATTCTGGACGCCGGCGAGTTCGTCATGACCGATGTTTACGGGACGTATGTGCTGCTCGAGGCGCTGCGGAACGCGCCGGAGATCGAGATTTTCGTGCATATATCGACGGACGAGGTTTACGGAAGCCGCGACGAGGGGTTTTTCCGGGAGGACGACGCGATCGATCCGTCGTCGCCTTACGCGGCGAGCAAGGCCGGGGCGGACCGGATGGCGCGGGCGTTTTTCGTGACGTACGGGTCGCCGGTCGTGATCCTGCGGCCGTCCAATAACTTTGGGCCGTACCAGTATCCGGAGAAGTTCATCCCGCTGTTCGCGACGAATGCGCTGGAGGATAAGCCGCTGCCGCTCTATGGGCAGGGGACGAATGTGAGGGACTGGTTGTACGTCGAGGATTGCTGCCGGGCGGTGGAAACGCTGCTGCTGCGGGGAGAGCCGGGGGAGGCCTATAACGCGGGGGCCGGGAACGAGGCGCAGAACGTCGAGGTGGCCGGGAAGATCGTGGATATTCTGGGGAAGCCGCGCGACCTGATCAAGCTCGTGCCGGATAGGCTGGGGCATGATCGGCGGTATGCGGTGGATTCGGAGAAGATCGGGGCGCTGGGGTGGCGGCCGGAGGCGCGGTTTGAGGAGGCGTTGGAGACGACGGTGAAGTGGTACGCCGAAAACGGTGAATGGTGGAAGAAGATCAAGGAGAAGAGCGCCGACTACCGCCGCTTCTACGACATCTACTACAAATCCCGCTCTTAAATCCCTGCTTTGGCTGCTGGATATTGTTGATAATATATAGTTTGCTGATTTTTTGCCCGAAAAAACGCACTTTTAGCGCTTAATTTGTTTATTTTGTGAAACATCCAGCAGCCAAAGCAGGCTGATATCAGCGACGAAGACCGGGCTGAGCGACCTCTTTCATGCTGATATTCTGGGTGTGAATGACCTGGCCGACCCTAATTTCCGGGTCCCATTTCTTAAAGATCAACCGGAACCCTCTGTCATCCTGGAGCAACCTGCTTTCCCTTGTGCCGATCTTCTGCAGTTTGATGGTTCCCGGCGAGACCCGGCCTTTTCCAAAAGATCCGAATTCGGCGATCTTCACATTTCCGCTGAAGAGTTCGACCTGAACCTGCTCCTGCAGATTGGCTTTGGCGAAGATTTCACGGATTTTTCCCAGATCGAATTCGGGCGGACAACTCAGACATGGGTTCGGGAACGGTCGAGGATTTTTGATCCGCCACCACTCGACAACTTGGAGGGGTCTCAAGAAATCCCTCAAATTCTTAAACGGATCAGGCGCGTCACAATTCCGGATCTCGAAGACAGGGCTGAGACCCAAGACTGAAGTTTGCCATTCAAAAACAGCGACGGTGCTGACCAGCACTCGGTATTTCCCCGGAGGAATAGAAGCGGGAACCGTCCACTTGTATTCCCGGCTTGTGTGTCCGACACTTGCAATATGATGGACATTCTTCGTTCCGGTGCTGTCCATGAGAGTGATGCCGAACCCCTCAGCTAACTCAATCGTCCAAGCGATGATATAGGGTTTTTCCAAACACCAGATGTCTCCCTGAGACGGTCTCGTGACGGTTAAGACACTCCGGATTTCGAAGACAGGGCTGAGAGCCACGACTGAAGTTTGCCATTCAAAAACAGCAACGGTTCTGACCCGCACTCTGTAATTTCCTGCGGGAATGGAATTGGGAATTGTCCACTTGTATTCCCTGATGTTTTGTCCGGCGCTTGTAATATGATGGACGGTCTTCGTTCCTGTGTTGTCCATGAGATCGATCTGGAAACCTTCGGCAGAATCGATAGTCCAAGCGATCGTATACGTTTTTCCCAAGTGCCAGATGTTTCCAAGGGCCGGGCTTGTGACAACTAAGCCATTGCTGACGGCAAACTTCGGGTCGGCGCCGTCATTCCCATCGCCGGGCGGTTGGGAAGTCGCCGCGATGCTCTGCGAAAACACCAATGCCGCGCAGACCAAGACACAAAACAGACCTTTCCGACTCATAACCATTCCTCCTTTGCTAATTAGAAGACACTTTCTTAACAATATGGGTGTCATACCTTTAAAAGTCAAGCCTTTTTCCCATTTTCTTCTCTACTCTGGCTGCTGGATGTTGTTGATAATGAATAGTTTACTGAATTTTTGCCCGAAAAAACGCACTTTTTACGCTTAATTTATTTATTTTGTGACACTTCCAGCAGCCAGAGCAGCTTGAGCCTAGTATTGCGGCTCCGACTCTCTGAGAACATGACTTCCGGAATCCACGCATACCTGCCTGTGAATGACTCTGATTCCCAACCTGCCGCGAAATTGATCGACAAACTCTTCATTGCCGACGGCGAGGCTTTCCGTCCACTTTGCTTGTCTTTTCAGGTCGCCCAGACGCAATTCTTTTTCGATCATATCACGATAGATGTTACGAAGCCCTGGGAGACTCTTGATATTCAGGATACTTTTAAGAAGATCGAGATCAATGAGACATGATTCAGGATCCCGATTTTTATTCATTTCTTGATATCCGCAATAATGCCAATCGGCGGGATGTTTTACGACTCCGGCTCGGACCATGTTGAGGTCGATATAGACAAGACATTTCCAGAGATGGACTCCGGTTTCGACGGCCGTTGCATGGTAGTTTCCGTCCCAGAAAGCGCCCGATCTGCTGTTTCTGAGATTATATTCCCGTGCCGTCCGGCTTTCGGCAAGCTGCATCGATCGCGGGATGACCTTGCGGCGCCCCTCGTCAAAAACAAGTAAATGTATATGATTCGAGGTGACGGCGTAATTCAGAATGCGTAATCCATACTTGATCATTGCTCGATGAATCCAGTTCATCCAATTTCGTTTGTCACAATCCTTTTCAAGCAGGTACTCTTTGTTATGGCAACGATGGGTCAGGTGCCAGGCGTATCCAGGAATATAATAAAGCTTCCCACGGCTCATTCTATTATGAAGACGTTTTCGGCAGCCTTTTTTTCTCGCTACTCTGGCTGCTGGATGTTGTTGATAATGAATAGATTACTGAATTTTTGCCCGAAAAAACGCACTTTTTACGCTTAATTTATTTATTTTGTGACACTTCCAGCAGCCAGAGCAGGGTGAGGGGACCGAGGTAGAGGTTGCGGTCGGCGCCGGTGCGGGGGTTGTGGAAGTTGTTTTTGAACTCGACGCTCAGGAGATGTTCGCCCGGCCCCATCTCGGGATAAAGGACGACGTTCACCCAATCGGCGCTCCGGACAAACGTCCGGCCGATGAGACGCCCGTTCAGCCGGATAAGGGCGAACGGCCAGATCCCCGCGGCCCGGTCGCCTCTCATTTGAAGGACAAGCGCCGCGCTCTTCCCTTCGCCCACCCCCGGCTCGAACCGGAACCTCAGCCGGGCCGCGGCATTTCCGGCCAGCAGACTGCCCCACGGCCCCTCCCAACGCTCGGTATCATGGGTCTCGCTCCGGACCGTGAATTCCGGCGCCGGCGGCTCTTTATGATGCCGGTACCACGGCTCCCCCATGGCGAAACCGAGTTCACGCGGATCGGGAACGCCCAGGTCACGTTGCGGACTCCAGGTTCGATCCGCTTCGATGAGCAGGCGGACCACATCCCCATCCCCGCGTCCACTCGGAATCTCGATCTCCGTCCAGTCCTTGTCACGCTGCACGTGTTCGAGGAGAACCTCCGTCGGATGAAAAATCCGGTCGGCCCGGCAGATCCGGATCACGACCGGGCGCCCCGCGATATCCGGATGCATGGCCGTCACGGGAAGAACCAGCGGAACACCCAAGTCCGGCAGGACCAGCCCGACGCGTTTCCCCGACCACCGGAAATCAAATCCCCGCTCGTTCCTCTCCCGTCCGTAAAACCCGAAATCCTGGACCCAGCCGAAGTCCGCCGTTCTCTGTTCGATGGACAGCGGCCCGAGCGAGTTCCGGAAATGAACGGCGCCGAACAGGAAAACCCCCAGGCCCGCCCCAACCAGTCCGGCCGCGCCCGCAGCTCTTTTTCGCTTCCCGGCCCGAGCCCCGCCCGTCTTCTCCGTTCGCACTCTCTCCCCTTCCCGGCACGCATCTTCCGCAGCGGCTGTTCTCTCCACCCGGGTCCCAATTCCCACAACTCCCGCTTGACTCTCCCCTCCCGTTTTCTCAGGCCCGGTCCTGTCTTCAGCATTGCCCTCCGTCATCCGGAACAGCAGTCCGGCCAGAAGCCAGAAAAAGGCCGTGACTTCAAAGCTTCCGATAAACGTGTGAAACAGAAAGACCGCATACAAAGCGGCCAGCCCGGACACCACACCGAGAGCCGCATAATCCACCGCCCGTGACTTGACCGTCCGGATCATCCGCACGGTAATCCCGCCGAAAATCCATAGCGCCAAAACAATCCCCGGCAGCCCCAGCTCGGCCCCAATCTGCAGAAAATAGTTGAGCGCCGAATCCGTATGCACCCTGACTCTCCCCTCCGCCGCCAGAAAATTGGGCAGCTCGACGATATAAGCGCCCACACCGACTCCGGAAAGCGGGAATGCGGCCGTCATCCGAATCGCCGTGCTCCAGAGAGTCAGGCGGAAGTTGAAAAAATCGTCCACCGCAAGGTCGCCCCTGAAAACGTCCACGCTCCAGGCCATCCTCTCGGACAGCGTGGAATCCAGAGAGCCCACAAGCAAAACGGCCGTGACGAAGACGACCGCAACCGCCATGACGGCGATCGCCGCCTTGACTCCCCGCCGCCACGGATGTTTCGCGCCTTTTCGCCGCGCCAAGGCAAAAGCGGCCGCCGCCCAGAACACCGCCAGACCGACCGCAAGCCCGATCAACCCGCTTCTCGATCCCGCATAGGGAATCGCGGCCAACCCCAGAGCGGCCGCGGCCAGCGTGAGAGCCTTCCCTTTCCATCCCCGCGCCGCCAGGGCCAGTCCGACCGCGATGGGAACGAATGCGGCCAGAAATCCGGCCAGGGAATTGGGGTCCTTGAACGTGCCGTTGATTTGGCCTTTTGCGATCCATCTCGGCATATTGCCGAGCGCCGGCGCCAGCCACGCCTGGTACAAGGCGAACACCAGGGCCGGGACGGCTGTAACAGTCATCGTCCGCAGCAGCTTTTCCGAAAAGGCCCGCCCGCCGGACGACCGCCAAACGGCGGTAAAGACCAGAAAGCCCGTCAGATAACTCAATCCGCTGAAAACGGCGCTCATGACCGCCCCTCCGGCCCGAACGCCGGAGACATTGACGACAAGTTCAAGAAACTCCCGCACCGCAAAGGGATAGAAGCCTGCATAGCGGAATACCGTGATGACGCCCGACAGGAAAACCAGGACGGCGAAGACCGCAATGGGACGTCCCAAGGGCAAAGCTCCCGCCCCAACCCGGACGTGGTCTCCGGTGTCGCCCCCTGTCCCGCCCATCCCCTCCGACTCCCTGAAAAACGCCGCCCGCACCGTCAATCCCAGCCCAAAAACCAGAATGAGAGGCAGGGCCGTCGGCGCGTGGGGGATTTCTTCGTAGATACCGAAAAAGTAGGGCAGATTGTTGACGAGCGGCAGGGTAAAAACCAGGGCTGTCAGGCCGCGCTCCAATCCCGACACAGCCAGCAGAAACACGGCCGCCAGGACCGGGGCCAAAAAAGCCTGGAAACCGGGGACGAGCGGAACGTACTTATAATAAAAAAACGCGAAGGCCGCCGCCCCGATCACGGCCACCGTCCCGGCCGCGACCCGTTTCCGGAGGCCGCCGCCCCCTCTGTCCGGCCGGTTCACGTCAAAACGCCCCCTCGCGACGCAGGATGGCTCTGACTGTCTGGAACAGAATGACGACATCCAGCCACAGCGACCAGTTCCGGACGTAGAACTCGTCCAGGGCCATGCGCTCCTCGAAGGTCAGCGTATTTCTCCCCCGAACCTGCCACAAACCGGTCAGGCCCGGCTTGACCTGACAGATGATGGCGGCCATGGGCCCGAGCTTCCGGAGCTCCCGCGGCAGGTAGGGGCGCGGGCCGACCAAACTCATGTCGCCCTTGAGGACGTTCAGGATCTGGGGCATCTCGTCCAGGCTCCAGGTCCGGAGGATTTTCCCGATCCGCGTCACCCGGGGATCGTCGCCTCGAAGCTTCTGGAAGGTCTCCCATTCCGCGCGGGCTTCGGGATTGTCCCGGAGATAGCGCTCGAGCCGCGCATCGCCGTCCAGATACATGGACCGGAACTTATAGATTTTGAATTCCTTCCGGCCCCGGCCCAGCCGTTTCTGGGAAAAGATGACCGGTCCCCGGGAGTCGATCTTCAGGGCCGCCACAATGACCAGCCACAGGGGCGCAAGCAGAATCAGAAGCGCCAGACAGATCAAATGCTCGAAAGTCCTCTTGCCGGCCGTATTCCAGGGCTTGGCCAGATTCCGCGGCACGGACAGGGCCAGGACGTCGCCGAGTTCGTCGATTCTCACGCCGGCCGTAAAGACGTTGCCGATCGAAGGGACGATCTTGATCGTCTCGACGAAAGGTTCGCAGGCCTTGACGACCTGGAGCAATTCGTTCTGGCGGTTGTTGGAGAGAGCGATGACAGCGTCTTTCACATCGTACTCCCGGACGATGATCTCGAAATCGTCAATATGTCCGAGAACGGGCAAGTCCCCGCTCAGCTTTTCATCAATATTGCCTCCGGCCTCAGACAAAAATCCGGCGATCTTATATCCCAGTATTTCGTTTTTCAGAATTTCTCCGGCCACCCTCTGGGCCGACCGGCCCGTGCCCAGGATGACGACATTTTTCCGCCAGAGTCCGCTCCGGGCCAGGATTTTTTTGACCAGAAGCCGGGTTATGGGAAAAAGCCCAAGGCTCAGAAGCCAGGCCAGAATGATGACCGTCCTGGAAAACTTAGCATACGTCTGGAAGATGAAAACCGTGGTCATGATCAGAATGAAAGCCAGTGTCGCGCCTTCGATCAGGCGTCGCGTCTCGTCCCAGAAAGACAGCCTCCGCGTGTAGAGCTTCTCGAAGGCGAAGATCACGACCAAAAACACCGCGCCTTTGAAAAACCCCATTTGGAGCTGAACACCCAGGGGGACGGCCTCGAAATCGAAGGCGGGCAGCGCCGTCAAAACGCGGTCTCTCAGGAAGAAGCCGGCGATGAAGGAGACAAACAAAGCCAGGATGTCGCCCGTGACGATCACGGCCAGGCAGGCCATCTTGCGCAGAAGGGTTGCGGCCTGAGTCATCTGTTCACTTCCGGGGCCGCCCTTCGATCATCCAACGGACGAGAAAGACCAGAAATTCAGCATTGCCGAGGATATACCGCCGCCACATTCTCCGCGGCTCCTGGATCAACCTGAAAAACCATTCGAGCCCGGCTTTCTGCATCCACTGGGGAGCCCGCCTCAGACGGCCGGTGATGAAATCGAAGGCCGCCCCGACGCAAATCGTCGCCGGAACCCCCATGGCCTCCAGGTTTTGGGAGGCCCAGATTTCGCCCTTCGGCGACCCCAGCCCGATAAACAGCGCATCCGGGCAGGCCGACCGCACGGCCGCGATCGTCTTCCGGCATTCTTCCGCACTTTGCTCGAAATCCAGGGGAGGGGAAAAGACGCCGGCCATCGTCAAACCGGGATTGGCTTTCTCCAGAATCTCCGCGGCCCGGGCCGCGACACCGGGCATCGACCCCATAAGAAACGGCCGGTACCCCTTGGCTGCGGCCAGAGGGCAGAATGCCGGCAGGATGTCGGACCCGGCCACCCGGGCTTTCAGGCGCCGGCCGAGTAGCCTCGACAGCCAGATCAAAGGCACACTGTCGGGAAGAACGAGAGAGGCCGAGGCGTAGGCGGCACGGAAGTCGGCATCCTTGCGGATCAGGTTGATGTGCTGGACATTGGGCGTCACCACAAGAGCCGGGCCGCCTCCGGCCATGAGACGTTCGATCTCGGCCAGGGCACCCGCCATGTCCAGGTTGTCGATGGACACGCCCGGAAGATCGGCCCGGTTTCGGCGGGTCGGGAGAGGCTGTTCCGTCCTCCGACGCTTCCCGGCCGCAAGCTCGGCGAAAATCGTGCGAACATTTTCGACCATTCGCTCGGCCCGGAATCGGGTTTGGACGCCGGCCCGGCCCGCCGCCGCCAGTCTCGCCGCCAAACCGGGATCGTCGAGAAGCCGGCCGACGGCCGCCGCCAGGGCCGCGGGATCGCCCGGCGGCACGAGCAGGCCGTTTTCCAAGTGGACGACGATCTCCAGGACACCCCCCACGGAGGTCGCCACCACCGGTTTCCCCAGAGACATGGCTTCCAGGCTGGAGACGGAACTGCCTTCGGTGTAGGAATGCAGGAAGAAAACATCCAGCAAATGGACGGCGGGAATCGGATCCGTCCGCTCGCCGAGAAAAAGAACATTCCCGGCGACGCCGTTCTTCTCCGACAGCGCTTTCAACTCGTCCTCTTTTTCCCCCTTCCCGATGATCAGGAACCGGCACTCCGGATGATCCCTGAGAATGAGGGGAACGGCGGAGATCAGAATATCGAATCCCTTCTCCTTGACAAGCCTCCCGGCCGTTCCGATCAGAGGTCCGGTCCAACCCTCGCCGAAAAACGACCGGATGGCCTTCCTCTCCCTCTCGACATCCCTGTCCCGGCAAACCGGGTCGGGAACGGCATTGGAGACGGTGCGGATGCGGTCCGGACGAACATGGAAGTCGTCGATCAAATAGCGGCGCAGATCCTCGCTCACGGCGATGACTTGATCGCCCCAGGATGTCAGGCGCTTTTTCCCCTGGATCCGGCTGTGACAATGAAAGACCAGGGGAATGTTCAGGGATTTCGCCGCGAATCCGGCTAAAAACGTCGTCCAGCGGTGGTGGGAGTGGATGATCTCAATCTCCCGCTCCCGGCAGATCCGTCTCAGCCGGGCCATGAGCCCGGGAACCTGGAAAAGGTTTTTCCTATCCTGGTCGAGGGGGAGACGGACCAAGTCCGCTCCGGCTTCCCGGAAATCCTGATCGAAGGTGCCGCTTTCGGCCGCGACGACGACCCGGTCTCCCGCTTCCCTGAATCCCCGGCTTAAAGTGAGCATGATTCTCTCGGCGCCGCCGACGGACATTTTGGGATTGACCATCAGAATATTCATGGCGAAGCGATCCCAATCGTCCTGTAGACGTCGAGATAAGCGGCGCCGATCTCCGACCAGCGGAAGGCGGAAACCGTTTCCAGTCCCCCCTGCCTGAGGCGACGCCGGAGATCGGGATCGGCCGCAAGGCGCCTCACGGACGCGGCCAAAGCCGAAGCGTCGCCGGGAGGAACCAGGAGTCCGTTTTTTTCGTGAATGACGATATCGGGGATGCCGCCCGCGGCCGCGGCGACGACGGGCACTCCGACCGTCATGGCTTCGAGAAGGGCCGTGGGCAACCCCTCCATCCGGGAGGGTTGGACAAAAATATCGGCCTCGGCCAGGAGCCGGGGCACATCTTCGCGGATTCCGGTGAAAACAACTCGTCCGGTCAGTCCCGCCGCCTCACAGTCACGGACATAGCGGGCCGTGCTCCGGGCCGGACCGTCTCCGACGATTTTCAGATGGAAATCGAAATCCCCGGTCTTCGCCCATGTCTCCGCCGCCCGGATCAGCAGATCGACGCCCTTGACTGCGTTGACGTGGCCCACAAAAATGATTTGCGCCGGCGAGGCGCCCGTATCGAGACGCCGGTTGGATCCGGCATATTTTTCCAAGAAAGCGTCGTCGATCCCGTTCGGAACGTAAAACCCCTTCGCGTTGTCGCGGCTCATATAGTCCAGGTTTCCCCTGCAGACCGAAGTCACGGCGGCGGCTCGGACAATGATCGATCTTATCAACTTTTTGAATATCTTACCGCGAGCGTTGTGAAGGGTCAACTCGGCGCCGTGGGACGTGTAAATATACGGAACGTTCAGGAGCCGGCTCAGAATGCAGGCCAGAAGAGCCTGGGGGATGGCGCCGTGGGCATGGATCAGGCAGATCTTTTCTCTTGAGACGAGGGCGATCCCCGGTCCGATTCCCATAAGGACATAGAGCACGGCCCGGACGAACGGGATACTGTCCGGCCGGACAAGAGTCGGCAGATGCCGGGCCTCGAAGCCCGTTTTTCGAAAATAATCCCCCCGGCCGCATTCCCAATAAGTCAGGGCCACGGGCCGAAAACCCCGGCCGGCCAGAAATCGCCCCAAACTGTGGGCGTGACGGGAGACGCCGCATCTCTGGGGAGGCAAAGGGGCCAGGATCAGAACGGCCGGCGACGTCATGAGATGTTCCTCTCCAGCCGGAAATTTCGGACCGCCAGACCCCCGATCAACCAGAGATGGGTTTGAAAGAGCGGCAGGAGAAGCAGGTTTTCCGTGAACAGTCCGACGGCGGCCGTGACAACGGCCGCGAACAGGACTTTGCCGGCGGCCCGGCCTTGCTCCGTGCCGGCGGTCAAAATGCCGTTGGCCGTGTCCAGAAGCCATTTCAAATGAAAGATGATCAGGACCACGGCCGCGGCCAGCCCCGCCCCGCTCCAGATCATGAGATAGTCGTTGTGGGCGGCAAACCCCGGAAAGTGGCCGTAGAAGTGAAACGTTCCCACTCCCCGTCCGGAATACAGATTGGGGAGAGACGAGATCAGGTCTCCGGCCGTCTCCCGCCAGTGGATCCATCGCCATTGCAGAGATCCGGCCACCCGGGGCTCCTGGATCAGGGAAACGATTTTCTCCCTTAGGGGAGCGGCCAGGACGGCCAGGGCCAGGATCCCGGCCAGACCGAGGCTCAGTTTTTTGAGGTGCGACACCTTGATGCCGAAGAGAAGAAACGTCATACCGAAAGACAGGACCAGGCAGATCCAGGCGCCCCGCGTGAAGGTGAATGCCAGGCAGATAAGCGAAAGGGCAAGCGAGGAGACAACCAGGCGTTTTTTCCATCCGGTAAAAACGGGAAGGAAAAACCAGCCGGCGGCGATGAGCAGCACAAGGTAATAGGCGAAAACATTGGGATGAACATACAGGCTGTTGATCCGGTGGGGAACCTCGAGCCGGCTCAGGCGCGTCAACTGAAACAAGCCGACGGCCAGGGGTAAAAACGAAACCGCAAGCATCGTGAAGAAGGCTTTTATGATTTCCTCGCGGGCCAGGGCGAGGTTGACGACGACGAGCAGGATCAGAAACCAGAAGGCCAGTTTGGCAAAGGAGCTGACGGTGAGGGAGACATGCTCGGTCGTGAACACGGAGGCGCCGGCTGCAAGGAGAAAAAGAAGATACCAGAGAAAGGCGCCGCCCGGCAGCACGATTCTTTCCTTCTCCAGGACGAATTTCCGGAACATAAAAAGAACGAAGGCCGTGATGAAGAGATTGTTGATGAAAATGGGCAGCTTGAAGACGATGGAAAAGACGGCAATATTCGTATAGTAAAATCCGCCGATCAAAGGCTGGGCGACGATGAAGGCCCAGAGGAGCTGCTTGGGATCCTTCCAGGTCAGGATGAAGAAAGCCGCAACGGCGGCGAGAAGCGGCGCAAAGGTCCAGACGTTCCCAATCGCGATGGTCGATATCGCCGCGTCGTTCATGATCCCTCAGGTTACCGGGACGATCCCAAACCCCAGCGGATGAGAGCTCGGCAGGCCTCCCTTTCGCTTGCGGCCCGGCGCCTCATTCGAGGTTCGGCCGCAAGGCTTGAAACCGTCCAGACGGAAAATCTCAGCATAGAGGATACCACAATCAACACCCGTGCTGCAGCTGCAATCGGCGGCGTCCGGTGCTTGCGCAGGAAGGCGTAAAGCGACAGACGGGACCGCACCTCGGACGAGACGGGCGTCAACCCGGCGCTGCGGCCGCCCAGATGAACGATCCGGCAGCCGGGCAGGCAATAAAGCGTCCGGCCCTGCGCCGCAATCCGCCGGCACAGATCGATGTCCTCGGCATAGAAAGGGAGGTCTTCGTCGAGAAGTCCGACGCCGTCGAGCACGCGGCGCGGAATCATCATGGCCGCTCCCGGAAATCCGGGGACTTCGAGGACCTCTTTCCCGGCCCGCCCCCGGATCCTGTCTCTCCATCCCCGAACGGCCGCGGTCCAGCCGTCGGAGAAAAAACCCTTGACGAAAACGCCGCCGAGTCCGGGCAGGCTCCGGCCGAGGGATTGGACGGTTCCGTCCGCATTCACGACCATCGGACAGACCCCGCCCGCTTCGGGGCGGCCGTCGAGAAAACGGACCATGGCGCCGAGCGCGTCGCCGATCGTGCGCGTGTCGGGATTGAGAAACAGAACGTGGCGGCCCCGCGACTCCCGGACGCCCCGGTTGTTGGCGGGGGCGAATCCCTGATTGGCGGCGTTGCGGATGAGCCGGACGGCGGGGAAATCGCCGGAAACCATGTCCGGACTGCCGTCCGTCGAGGCGTTGTCGACCACAATGACCTCGACCTCAAAAGCAGCCCGGGGCGTCTCCCGGAAAATCGACGCCAGGCAGTCCCGCAGGAGATCCCGCGTGTTCCAGCTGACGACGATCACCGAGAGGTCGATGCCGCTCATTCCGCGAAGCCTCCCGCTTTCCGGAAACTCGCGACATATTGCAGGGCGAGGATATTTCTGAAAAGCCCGCCCGTCAAGACGTCGAACGGACTGCGTTTTTCGGCCGTCATCCGGAAAAAGCGGGACCGGGATCCGCTGACGGCGGCCAGGCGTTCCGTCGTGAAGCCGGCCTCCTCGAACATGCGGATGATGTCCTTCCGGGCGAAAAAGCGCAGGTGGTCCCGATCGAGAACCCCGCTGTCTTCGTAGGCCCATGTCCCGGAAACGACCAGGCTTTTGAGGACCCGCCAGTGGCGCACATTGGGCAGTCCGGCCACGAGACTGCCGCCGGGTCTCAAATAGCCGCGGAGCTTTCGCACGACCGCCCACGGGTCGCGCAGATGCTCCAGAACATCGGCACAGACGACGCAGTCGAAAGTTGCCTCGAACGGCAAATCCGCCGTTTCGACATCCGCGTGAAGAACCTTGTCGAGCCGGCTCTCGGCCCGGGCGGCGCGGCCGGCGTCGATTTCCACGCCGACGATCTCGCAGGACCGCCTCAATTTCAGCTCTCGGCCCGTCGCTCCGGCCCCGCAGCCGACGTCCAGAATCCGGACGGCGTCGCCGGGGATGAGGGCCAGGATATCGTCCTTCGGCGTGTCGCGGTATTTGTCGCCGACTTTCGTTTTTTCGGCCGTATTTCTCATGCTTTTTTCTTCCGGCTGAACATCTCTTCGACCAGGACGGCCGGCCTCATGCCGCGGAAAAAGCCGATGCCGCGCGACGACAGGACGGCCATCATCGCGGCGGCGACGCAGCATTCGGCGAGGAGATAGGAAAGGGCCGCTCCGACATGCCTGAAGGCCGGGATCAGGATGATGCCCAGAACCAGGCTGACGGCGCCGCCGGCCAGGATGGAAAACGCGTACTCCCGGGCCATGTTGAAGGTCAGCAGGGTCTGGACGCCGAACACGTTGCTCATGCCGATAATGATGAAAGCGAAGGAAAAGATTTTCAGGACGACGGCGGCGCCCGTGAATTCAGGACCGTAGATGAGCCGGATCAGGGGACCGGAAAGAAGGAAGGCGGCCAGAGCCGCCGGGACGGCGACGGCCATGGTGACGAGGAAGGCCTTGTGGACGAGCCGCAAGGTTTTTTGCCGGTCGGCGTTTCGGGCGGCCTCGCGGGAGATGTGGGGATAGAGGGTCTGGCCGACCTGGCCCTGAAGCCCGATTCCGGCGTAATAGAGCTTTTCGGCCGCCGCATAAAACCCGACATAGAGATCGCCCGCGAAAAAGCCGAGGAGGATCGGCGGGACCTTGGTGTAGAGGCCTGAGGAGATGTTCGACAGAAACAGGACGAACGACCGGCTCAGCACCCGGCGGATTTCCGGCAGATCCGGAAGCCGGAAGGCGACTTTGAACGTGAGGAGGACGACGCCGACGCCGGCCAGGCCAATCATGATCTGGGAGAGTGAATGGAGAAGGGGGACATAGACATAGTGGGACGGCTCGCGGATGAGAGTGAAGACCGCGGCCGTGTAGAGAATGCGGACGGCAAAATGGCTGAGGGCGATGTAGCCCATTCTTTCGACGCCCTGGAAAAACCACAGGGGAAGCAGGATGTCCCCGACGACATATCCGAAAGTAAAGGCCAGGAGAAGGATTTCGGCTTGGAATCTGGGAACCGCGGCTAAAAGCAACGCGAACAGGACAAGGGCGACAAGACCCAGAAAGATCCGGGCGTAAAAAATGGACCAGAAGACGCGGCGAAGACGTTCGGGTTCCTCGCGGGCTGCGGCGATTTCCCTGGGGCCGTAGAGATTGAAACCGAAAACGCTGAGCATGATGAAATAGGCGACGACCGCCTGGGCGAAGGCGACGGCCCCGAATTTTTCGACACCGATGACCCGGGCCAGATAGGGCAGGACGATCAGGGGGAGGATGTAGTTGGCAACCTGGACGGAGGCCAGGGAAAAGAAATTCTTGATCAGGCGTTGCTTGGCCACATCCAAACCCTCATGCTTTGTCTTCGCGTGTCATATCCCCGAGGCGGCCGTAAGGTCCGGATTCAGCCTTGAGCCGCGCGCTTTCCGATCTCGATGAAAACGGCCGGAAAAAACGACAGAAGAAACCCCAGCGCCGCACCCAGGATGACGGAGGCCGGACTCCGATGGCTCACGGGTCGCGAGAGCGTGGACGGCGACGTGAGGAGATGGGCGCGGATGGCGCCGGCTTCAATATCCGCCTGCCGAGCCCGGGTGGCCGAGATCTTCGACAGTTCGTTGCGGAGCGATGCGACGCGGGATTCGAGTCGGCCGCGCTGATCGACGATTTCGGCGATTTTGCGGTTCAGGTCTTCGCGCAGCATTCTTTCGGACTTGACGCTTTCGGCATGGGTGCCAGCCATCATGGCGTGGGCCAGAATCAGGTTGGAGACGGTTTGTTCTTCGCGTGCGGCATCGGGGTCGCTCCGGCCGGTCAGGGCCGTCTGCCGCTCTTCGAGTCCGGCGATTTTTCCCTCGATCCCGCGGATCTTTTGAGACAGAGTGTTTTCCTCGTCGAGTGAGACCCGGGCACGGCTTTCGGCATCACGCCGCTCCCGCTCCAGGGCCAGGATGTCGCGTTCGGTTTTGCGGATCCGAGCCTCCAGGGTGGAAGCCTTGGTGTCGAGCTCGAAAAACACGGACTCGGCGGCCGCCAACTTCGCATCCAGCATGTTGTTCTGGTCGGTCTCCAGGATTTGGAGAAGTGCGGTCAGGGCGAGTTTGGAATTCTTAATGTCCGTGTCCTGGAGGTGAAACCGCACCTGGTTCGTTCCTTTGATTCGGGCGACGTGAAACCGGGGGATGCGTTCTATGGGCAGGCCGCCTTTTTTGGAGACATAGGGATCGAACTCGCGGTTTTCGAGCTGGTTGACCAGACTCGGGAAGGAGTGGACCATGGTGTTTATGATTTCGCCTTTTTCGTTGGCAGCCGTAATGCGCGCCGGATAGAAGACCGCCTCGATCTCCCAGGTGCGGGGACGGGCGAATAAGAAAACGGCGGCGGCCAGGGCACCGATGAGGGTCGCGGCGGCAATCGGCTTTTTATTCTTGCGGAGGACGGCCGCAAGATCGACGATTCCGATTTCATAATCGTTCATGGGGTTTCATGGTCATACCACACATGCCGCAAATCTGTCAATTTTACGGTGGCCGCGGGGGGGCCCCGGGGCGGACCTTGCGATCCCGGGAAGGTCTGATTATAATACCGGGACATCGATACTGCGGAAAAAACAGGAGACGCCATGAATATTCTCATCACCGGCATCACGGGTTTCGCCGGAAGCCATCTGGCCGAATACATCCTCGAACACCACCCGGAGGCCGGGGTTCACGGCATCGTGCGCTGGCGGAGCCGCATGGACAACATCCTCGGCATCCGCAACCGCATCCGGCTTCACGAGGCGGATATCAAGGATCTCGTCTCGCTGACCGCGGTGCTGTCCGAAGTCCGGCCGGAGCGCATCTTTCACCTGGCGGCGCAGAGCTTTGTGCCGGCGTCCTGGAAACTTCCGGCCGAGACCTTCGCCATCAACGCCGTGGGGCAGATCAACCTGCTCGAGGCCATGCGGACGGCGGCGCCGGAAGCGCGCATCCAGATCGCCGGGTCCAGCGAGGAGTACGGACACGTCAATGAGAACGAAACCCCGATGAAGGAAACCAACCCGCTGCGGCCGCTGAGCCCGTATGCGGTGAGCAAGGTGGCCCAGGATCTTCTCGGCTATCAATATTTCAAGAGTTACGGGCTGCACGTCGTCCGGACGCGGGGCTTCAACCACACCGGACCGCGGCGGGGCGATGTCTTCGTGACGTCGAGTTTCGCGAAACAGGTCGCCGAGGCGGAGAATGGGCGGCGCGAGCCCGTGATTCACGTCGGGAACCTCGATGCCCGGCGCGATTTCACGGACGTCCGGGACATGGTGCGGGCTTACTGGCTGGGGCTTGAGAAATGCGAGGCGGGAGAGGTCTATAACATCGGATCGGAACGGGCCTGGACCGTGCGGCAGGTTCTGGACATCCTGCTCGGGTTGACGAAGACCAAGCTCGAAGTCCGGACCGACCCGGACAGGCTGCGGCCGTCGGACGTTCCCATTCTGCTTGCGGATGCCTCGAAATTCCAGGCAGCGACCGGTTGGAAGCCGATCATTCCCTTCGAGAAAACGCTGGAGGATCTGCTCGATTACTGGCGGGGGATCGTTTGAAGCGAAGGCACATGCCCTCTAGCGCCGGGACGAGGTGACGTCGTGGCGGCGACAACGAAAACGCGCGTTCTCATGACCGGAGCGACCGGGTTTGTCGGCCGCCATTTGATGAGGGAGCTGGACGGCGGGACGTTCGAGATGGCGGGGACGTCCTTTCCCGAGGCGCCGGCGGAGGGTGTCGGGAACATCGTCCGGCTGGATTTGAGAGACCGGCGCGATCTCGACGGCTTTGTGCGGGAGGTCAAGCCCGAGTGGGTCTTCCATCTGGCGGCGGTTTCCAATGTGGGGGCATCGTGGGAGCGGCGCGAGGAGACCTTCGACACGAATCTGACCGGGACCTTCAACCTGTTCGAATCAGTCCGGCGGCATGTGCCGGAATGCCGGGTGCTTTATGTGAGCTCATCGGACGTTTACGGCATCGTCACGGAGAAGGGCAAGATACTGACGGAGGACGAGCCGGCCCATGCGGTCAACCCCTACGCTTATACGAAAGCGGCCGGGGAAATGCTGGCCCGGTTTTACGCCGAGGCGGATCGGATCGGTGCCGTCATCGTGCGGCCGTTTCCCCATACCGGGCCGGGTCAGACCGAGGACTTTGTGTGCTCGGATTGGGCAAGGCAGATCGTCCGGATCGAGAGGGGGGAAAGCGAGCCGGTGATCGCCGTCGGCAACCTGGATGTACGGCGCGATTTCAGCGATGTGCGCGACATCGTCCGGGCTTATCGGATGCTTTTGGAAAAAGGGCGGGCCGGGGAGATCTATAACGTGTGCTCGGGACGGGCGGTTGCGCTGCGCGAGATCATGGAGATGCTGCTGCGGCAGGCCGCACTGCCGGGTCCCGGGATGACGATCGGCGTCGAGGTCGATTCGGCGAAACTCCGGAAAATCGATGTTCCTCTACTGGTTGGATCAAACGCCAAGATCCGCCGCGAGACGGGTTGGGGGCCGGAAATCCCCCTGGAGCGCACCCTCTCCAACCTCCTCTCCTTCTGGCGCTCTGCTTTGGCTGCTGGATATTACAGATAACAAAAGAATTACAGCTAAAAAGGGTCTTTTTGGGGGGAGTTTTTTTGTATTTTATTTATAATCAGTAATATCCAGCAGCCAAAGCAGCGTTCCAAGAGACGGCGAGGGCGCGGTCGCCTTCGGGGGTGGGGTGAACGTCAGCCGGGCGCAGGAGCTCGGGGCGCTCGGCGAACACGGCGTGATTGTCGACAAGCGTCAGGCCCCGCTCGACGGCCAGGGCGCGCAGGGCCGGGTTGATCTCTCCCTCGACCCGGGGCCCGGATTCCGATGTGAACGGCCAGGACGTGCCTTCGGGAACATGCGGAATCGTTCCCAAAAAGATCGCCGGCGGCCTCCCCGCTCTCGACCGGAACTCGGCGAAGAGGTCGAGGATGGCCCTCATGTTGCGTTCGAAAGCCTCAAGCGGCGTGTGATCGCCGTCCATCCGGATGTCGTTCGTTCCGAGTTGAAGGAGGACGACATCCGGACGCACGGCTTTGAGGCGGGGAAGCTCTCGGCGCATGAAGGCCAGGTATTCGCCGCTCGTGTGCCCGCTTTTTCCCTCGTTGATGACGCGCACCGTTTTCCCCTCGGATCTCAACATGCGATTCAGAAAACGCGGATAGCCGTGCTCGGTGATGCTATCCCCGGCGCAAAGGATGATCGTCCCGGCGGGCCGCCTGGCGCAGGACGTGCCGAGCGTCACCAGAAGAGCAATTGCGAAAAGCGCTGATATTGAAATTGCTTTCATCTTGAGGGTCTCCCGAATTTCATTTCTATAATACCAATCCTGCCCCATTTTGTCTCTTTCATTAAAGCCAAGCAACCTCATCAAAGGCCCATAGAAAGACAGATTATTCTAAACTGATGAATTTTTCTAATTTATTTATTATCTTTGGTTTTCCAAAGCCAAGCAGCCTCATAAACAAGAGGGAGGACGAGGAGTGTCACGAGGGTTGAGGTCGCAAGCCCCCCGACGACCACGGTGGCCAGTGGCCGCTGAATCTCGGCGCCGACGCCCGTCGCTACAAGAAGCGGCAGCAGCCCGAAAATCGTGGTCAGCGTGGTCATCAGCACCGGACGGATCCTGGCCTCGACGCCCCGCAGCACGGCCTCGCTCCGGCGCATCCGCCCCTCCAGATGCTTGAAGTGCGACATCAAAACCAGCCCGTCCTGCAGGGCGATGCCGAAGACGGCGATGAAGCCGATCGATGCGGGAACACTGAGATACGCCCCCGCGATCTTCAGCGCGAGCACCCCGCCCGTCAGCGCCAACGGGATGTTGATCATGATCACCAGAACCTCGCGGAACGACGAAAAGGCCGCAAACAAAAGAAGCGCCACGAGAGCCAGCGTGATCGGCATGACGACCATCAGCCTGCGGTTGGCCTTCTGCTGCAGCTCGAACTGCCCTCCCCAGGCCACCGCATATCCGGGCGGCGTCTTGACCCGGTCCTCGACCAGCCGCTGCGCCTCGGCCACGAACCGGCCGATGTCCCGGCCCCGGACGTTGGCCTGCACCGTGATGAACCGGCGGTTGTTTTCGCGCTGGATCTGGCGCGGTCCCACGCCCTCCCGGATCTCGGCCAGCGCCCTCAGGGGAATTCGCCCTCCCCCTTCCCCCGGCAGACCGATAAGCAGCCCGCCGATGCTTTCGACATCGCTCCGATAGCGGTCGGCATAGCGCAGGAAAATGTCGAATTTCCTCTGCTCCTCGTAGACATGGCCGAGCACGACGCCGCCGACCGCCGCCTCGACGGTCTCCTGAATCTCCCGGATATTGAGGCCGTAGCGGGCCACCGCCTCCCGGTCCAGAACAACGCTGATATGATTCTGCCCCGTAAACTGCTCCACCTGGACATCCCGGCCGCCCGGGACGTGCTCGAGAATCTCCTGGATCTGCGCCGCCGCCTGCCGGAGCACATCGAAGTCCTCGCCGTAGATCTTGACCGCAACCTGCGCTTTGACCCCGGTCACGAGCTCGTCAAGATTATGAGCGATGGGCTGGGTCAGGTTGACCGCAACCCCGGGAAAACGCTCGAGGCGCCACCCGATCTCCTCGGACAGCTCCTCGCGGCTTCGCGCCTTTCCCCTTTCCGCCGCGATATACATCTTCACGTCGTTCACGAAATGGGCGTGTGACCCGACATCCCCCCGCCCGATCTGCGTCAGCACTCCGCCGACGCCAGGAACGGTCAGGATTTCCTTCTCCATGGCCGTCGCCAGTTCCACCGATTGTTCGAGACTGATATTCGGATCCAGGGTAGCCATCAGAAGCAGCGTGCCCTCCTCGAGGGTCGGGATATACTCCCGCCCCAGAAAAGGAAACAACACCGCCCCCGCCGCGAAAACCGCCGCCGTCACAACAAAGACCATCCGTTTCCGCCGCCGGCAGGATTCGAAAAACGGCATGTAGGCCTTCTTCACCGCCCTCAAAACGGCCGGCTCCCGCACCTCGCCCCGCTTCCTCTTCAGAATGATGAACGCCAGCGCCGGCGCAACGGCCAGCGTGAAAAGAAGTGATCCGGCCATGGCCGTCGATACCGTGACCCCCATCGGCCGGAACATCACGCCCTCGACCCCCGTCAGCGTAAAGATCGGCAGAAAAACGAGGATGATGATGGCCACGGCGAAAAAGAGCGGCCGGGCCACTTCGCGCCCGGCGTCCAGAATGACCGCGGCCCGGTCGCCCGTCTCCGACTGCAGGCGGCTGTGGGCGTTTTCGACGAAGATGATGGCCGCATCGACAAGCAGGCCGATGGCCACGGCCAGACCCCCGAAAGACATGAGGTCGGCCGGCAGGCGCAACAAATGCATCCCGATGAAGGCGAAGAGAATGGAAAACGGCAGGGCCAATACGGCCGTGACCGCCGTCCTCAGCTCGCCCATGAACACGAACAGTACGACAACGACGAGCAGCATGCCCAGGATGAGATTGTTCGAAACCGTCTCGAAACATTTCCGGACCAGGCCGGCCTGATTGTAGAACGGCACGATTTCCATGCCGGGGGGAAGGATGCGGTTGATTTCGGCCACCCGGTTTTCGATGCTTTCGATGAGGCGGGCCGTGTTGGCGCCGAAGAGCTTGAGGACCATGCCCGTCACGCGCGGGCCCTTGCCGTCGACGAGCGCCTCGCCCCTTTTTATGGCCGGGAGAATCCGGACCTCGGCGACGTCGCGGAGATAGACGGGCGTCCCGCCCTCGGCCGAAACGACGATCCGGCCGAGATCGTCCAATCCGCCGACGAGGCCCAGGCTGCGGACGACGTACTCCTCGGGCCCGCGGGTGATGAAGCTCGCCCCCACGTTCCGGTTGTTGCTCCGGACGGCATCAGCGACCTCGGACAACTGCAGGCCGTATTTCAGCAGAGCGTCGGGATCGACGAGAATGTGGAACTGCTTGACATCACCGCCGAAGCTCAAAACTTCTGTGACTTCGGGCACGGCCTTGAGCTCGAAGCGGACGATCCAGTCCTGGGACGTGCGGACGTCGATGAGCGGGGCGTCTCCGCCCTCCAGGTAATAGAGATAGACCAGCCCAAGCCCGGTGGCGATAGGCCCGAGCACGGGCCGCCCGGCCTGATCGGGCAGATCCTCGACGGCTTCGAGGAGCCTCTGAGAGACGAGTTGGCGGGCCCAGTAGATGTCGGCGCCGTCCTCGAAATAGACGCTGACGATGGACAGCGCGAAGGTCGAAACCGAGCGGATGGTTTGAACCCGGGGCAGGCCGGACATGACCGACTCCATTGGGTAGGAAATGAAGCGCTCCACCTCCTCGGGGGCCATGCCCTCGGCCTCGGTGAAGACCTGGACGAGGGTCGGCGAGGCGTCGGGGAAAACATCGATGGACAGGCGCCGGTAAGAGGCATAGCCGAGGGCCAGGACGGCCAGCGCGGCCGGCACGACAAACAGCCTGTGCTCCAGTGAGAAACGGATGATCCGGGCGATCATGATGCCTCAGTGGACGTGGCCGTGCTCGGCGAACGAGGCCTTGGCCGCCTCGGTTTTCAGGGCGAAGGCGCCGCGGACCGCAATCCGCGTTCCCGGCTTCAAGCCCTTGCGGATTTCGGTCCAGCCGCCTCCCGACTCGCCGGCCTCGACGTGCCGGACCGCGAACGTGACGTCGTTTTCGGCGACGAATACGACCCTTTCGCCGTCCAGATTCTGGACGGCCTCCGAGGGCACGGCCGTGACTCTCTCCCCGCCCTCCACGTCGACTTCGCCCTGGACATACATGTTGGGCCGGAGGAGGCCCTCGTTGTTCACGACCTCGGCCCGCACCTTGGCCGTCCTGAGCTTTTCGTCGATGACGTCGGCGACGATGCGGACGACGCCGGCGAATTCCCGGCCGGGGAAAACCGCCGACCGGACGGCAACCCGGGCGCCGGGTTGCAGATGGCGCAGGTCGGTTTCGTAGGCGTCAAGAAGGACCCAGAGCATCCGGAGATCGGAGACCGTAAATAAAACCTTATCGGGTCCGATCCGCTCGCCGACGACGGCGTCGCGAAAAATGACGCGACCGGCAACGGGGGATGTGACGGACAGGTTGGGATCGACGAGTTCGCAGAGCCAGTCGTCGCGGTCCAGGTCGTCGCACTCCTTGAGCCAGGCTTCTATGTCCTTATGTTCCAGGCCGTAGGAATGGAGCTTCGAACCCAGGACGCCGAATTCCGTGGCCGCATCCTCGAATTCCGCCTCTCGCCGCAGAAACTCCCTCTGCTCAATGGCGTTGTCGGCGACAAGCAGGCGGGCCCGCTCGACCTCGAGCCGGGCCAGGTTGAACCGGGCCCGGGCCCGCAGAAAGTCCGAGCGGTCGCGGGCGAATTCGGGGGAATTGACGACGGCCAGGGTCTGGCCCCTGCGGACGTCGCGGCCCAGGTCGGTCGCGACGGAGACGATCGTTCCGGCGGCGAGCGAGGACACCTGGGCGGTGCGGTTGAGATCCAGCCCGACCGTTCCGGTCATGCGGACCGCGACGGGGATTGTCATCTCGGAGGCAACGCCGATTTCGATTCCCCATTCCTTCTGTTTTTCGAGCGGGACATCGACGTGAATGTGGTCGTGCTTCGCCTCCTCATGGGCGGGATCGCCGGCCGGAGCGGCGGCCCGGCGTTCGCCCGGACCGCAGCCGGCCAGACTCAGCGCTGCGGCGAGTATCCATATGCTTTTCATGTTTTTCATGGTCGGGTTTCTCCTCGTGCCGTGCGGATTCCCAGGGTTTTTTCAAGCCCGGCTTTGTCGGCCTGCCACTGGAGCAGAGCCTCCTCGTAGTCGCGGAGGATGGAGAGATGCGTCCGTCGCGAATCGAGATAATCGAGAAGAGAGAGCTCCCCCTGCCGGTAGCTCACCTCGGCGATGCGCAGGCTTTCGTCGGCCTGCGTCAAAAGGCCGCCGAGAAAAAGGCCCAGGGTGCGGGCCGTAAGCCTCAAGCCGGCGACCCGGGTCCGGATGTCGGCGGCGACCCGGATCTTGACGGCCTGCAGGGCGTTTTCGGCGGCCAGGACGAGCCCGGCCGCTTCGGCGGTTTCGCGCGATCCGAAATTCCAGAGCGGGATTTCGAACGACAGACCGAAACCAGCTTTCCGGCCGTCCATCTCTTCGCCGGCGAAACCGGACAAGACGGGATCGGGCAGCCGTTGCCAGCGGACCGCGCTCCAGCGATTGCGGGCGGCCGCGGTTTCGCTTTCCTTGACCAGGACAAGCGGGTGGGAGAGAACGGCGCCGGTCAGAAGCGCCGCCTCATCGACATCTTCGGGTTCATAGACCAGGTCACCTGCCGTTTCGTACTCCGGAGGGAGGACGCCGCCGAGAAAATCGTTCAGGGCCTCGCGGGCCAGTTGGAGGTCGACTTCGACGCGATGAAGGACGTTCTTGGCGCGAAGCGCCTCGACTTCGATCTTGAGGGCTTCGAGTTCCCGGCTTTCGCCGAGATCGACGCGGCGACGGATGAGCGACAGCATGTCGTCGAGGGAGGCGGCGTCGCTTCGGGCGATGTCCATCAAGCGGCGAAAATGGAGGATGCGGGCGAACAATATTTTGATTTCGGAGACCAGAGCGGCCTCCTCGGCGTGAAGGTCGTGTTCGGCGGCCAGCCAGTCGCTTTCCATGGCCCGGATGCGGTGCGTTCTTTTGACCGGGTTTTCGAGGGGCTGGCTCAGGGAGACTCCGCCGATGCGAACAGACTCCGTCGAAGATCGGGGCCGTCCTTCTCCGGTCTCGACTCCGAGCGTCGGATTGTGCAGGAGACGGGAGGCCTCATAGGCCGCTTTGCGGGACTTGACGGCCTCGCGTTTGGATTGAAGGTCCGGGTTGTTTTCGAGGCCCGCGGCGACGACGGCATCGAGAGTGAAGATGCCGCGGACGGACGGGGCATCGCCGGACTTGAGGTGCGCGGGTGCGAGAGCGGCCAGACTCAAGACCGCCGCCAGAATCGGGATCTCTTTTCTCATCGCAGCCTCCTGAATGCCGTATTATAACATCCCTGCGCCCCGCTGAAGCCTCCTTGCTGAGGATAATAAGGTGCAACGAAGCCGACGCGGTAAGATCGGCACGCCCGAAGGGGTCCGCACAGCTTCCGAGCCGGGGCTGTACGCGAGTCGAACCGGCTGCAGATGCAAGGCGCGATCTTGACATCGTTCAAGTGAGAGGTATGATTCTCCGTAAGGGCCGAAAGGTTTTCATGTTGTCATTTGTACCGGGTTTTTTAAGAAGCAAAAGATGATCCATTGGACCATAAAAAAATTCCTTGAGAAAGTATTTTTAAGTCGGAGAGGGGGTTACATTGACAAACGTTTTTTGGAAAAAATCAATAAACAGCATGTCAAAACGATATTTGAGGTAGGGGCACGATTTGGAGATGAATCTATAAATCTTTCAAATGCTTACCCGAATGCCGCCATTTACTGTTTCGACCCGAACCCGTTAACTCATCAACAGTGTGAAAAAAATCTTGTCGGATTTAAGAATATTCATTTCTATAAGTATGCCCTTGGATCAGAAGAGAAATCACAAATATTTTATCCCTATCTTGTCGATAACAACCCAGGCGCAAGCAGTTTTTTAAAGAGAATTGACTTCGAGAAAACGCAACACCTTGAGGGCTTGGAAGTTCAAATACGGACAGCAAAAAATGTCATGCAAGAGTTAGGTATCGTCGAGGTTTCTCTGTTATGTATGGATGTCCAAGGCTTCGAGCTGGAGGTCTTAAAAGGATTCGGAGATTGCCTAAGGAAAATTCAATACATCATCATGGAAGAACCGGCACTAAAACCGTCGGAACGTTACCTTGAAAAAGGTTTGCACTCTAAATATATTGGGGCGCCAAGCCAAGAGGAAATTAGGCAATATATGAATCAAAATGATTTTTTTGAGGTTGTGAGACTCAAAGAAAACAAAATTGAAGATAATGTTCTCTATGAGCACAGAGAATCAATTCGTTAAAACTCACATCGGCGTTATGACGGGCAGCTTTCGAGCCGGGGCTGTGCGGAAAAAGCGCACAGTTCCGGCGCCAGACGGAGGCTGGCTTATTCACGAGTCGAGACGGCTGTAGATGCAAGGCGCGCAGGGTGAAGCGTGTGATGCGGCCCGATCGGCGCATATAAGGGGGACGCGGAAGCTGTGCGCGTGTCGAGGTTGCCGTAGCGATGAGGAGCGGACTGCGCAGGCGTAGTTGAGCTACGTCGAGCAGGCCGCGGTGAAATCGATGCGGTAAGATCGGCACGCCCGAAGGGGAAAAAGCGCCCAGTTCCGGCGCTAGACGGAGGCTGGCTTATTCACGAGTCGAGACGGCTGCAGATGCAAGGCGCGCAGGGTGAAGCTGTACTCCCGGTACTGCGAACCCTGCGCAACGCAGCAGATGCAGCTGGATCGGCTCGCCCGGAGGGTAAAAATACCGGAATTCAGAAAGAGTTAATAAACCGGTATTTTTATGAATAAGTCAGACTCGCCACCAGTAGGAGAACTTGATGAAATAATACTTCCCCCCGCTTCTGAACATCCCCTGTTCGTCGCGCGAGCGGGAGTCGTCGATGCCGAGGTAGAAGACCGTGCCGGGATTGATTTCGTAGCTGACCAGGCCACTCAGAAAAATCTGTCTGTAATAGTCGTTGTAGTCGGTGATGACCCGCAGGGAAAGCGGCCGGGACATTTGCCAGCTGAGGCGCTGGCTGATGATGTTGATGGAATAGACCCGTTCGCCTCCGCGACCCAGGGTGAAATTGTTGTTTTGAAAATTGTAAGACAAGGCGATGTTGGAGCGGGGTTGAAGAGTCATCCGGAGACTCTTCGAGGTTTTCCAACCCAGGTAGGGATCATCGCTGTAATAAATGCCGTCGCCGAAACTGAAGGAGACATGTCCGCGGATCCAGGCGAACGGATCGGAGAACAGGCTGGCCCGGAACTGGTTGGGCCGGAAATCCACGCCGTTGTATTTCTCAAAACCTTGTTCATAGTTGACCATGACAAAGGATTGCCGCCAGCCGCTGGCGAAAAGGGACAAGGTCACCTCATCGTCGGTCAAAATCCCTTTGTAGTCGTAAATCCGGCGATACGAAAGAGACGGCGTCAGTGAAACGATCAGAGGCGTCTGGGGCAGGAAGGAATAGCCGACCCGGGTGTGGAGGCTGTGGATGTCCTTGCGCCGGAAATAGCCGCCCGCGGCTTCGAACTCGGGGTGGATGCTTGTCCAGTCGGCCGTGATCTGGAGATGGCGGGACTGGCTGTTCAGCCCGACGTGCCAGGCGGGAACAAAGTCCGTCGTCCGCCCTTCGGCCCGGCTCTGCGACGTCAGGGCCTGGAAGGCCAGGCGATTGTAGCGCCCGAGTTTGAACTGGCCGTCGACGCCCGCCACCCTGTTGAATTCCGTTGAGATCGAAGACCCGGTTTCGCCCATTTCCTTGTCGGTCACGATGAAGCCCAAAAAGGACTCGGCGTAGAGATCCTGCCTCATCCGGAGGACGTGAAACAGGGAGCGGGACGGTTCGATTTCGGCGTAGGGATCGACACCGGGGATTTCGATGACCGGCGGATTATCGTCGAGGGCGCTCAGGAAGCCGAGCGTCGTGCCGCCCGTTTTACCGGAGAGCTTGGCGCCCCACTGGGGTTGGACGATTTTTCGGGTATAAAGGACCTCCAGGGGGGTGTCGTAGAAATCCTTGCCCTCAAGGAAGAAGGGCCGTTTTTCCTGGAAATAGAGGGCGTATCGCTGGTTGACGTCCACCTGGGGCATGTCCGCCTCGACCTGGCTGAAATCCGGGTTGAGGGCGATGTCGGCCGTCATGTCCGACGTGATGCCGTATTTGAGGTTGAGACCGGCCTGGGCGCCGAAGGATTCGCCCGGCGCCTGGGCACCGGTCAGGACGGGCATGATCTCGATGTTGCGGCCTTTTTCGATATCACCGGGAATATGAAGCTGCCCCGCCTGGAGGAGAAACCCGTTGACGCTGCGCGAGCGCGGATACCAGTAGATCTCTTCGTTTTTGCGCGGGATGGTCCGCATGATCTGGAGTCCCCAGACCTGTTCCGGACTGTTGGGAAAGCGCAGGCTTTTGAAGGGAATGGCCATCTCGACGGTGTAGCCCTCGTCATCCACGGTGGCGGCGGACCGGAAATAGGTGTCCCAACTTTTATCGACCCGGTCGAAGCCCATGCCCCGGCCCATGCGCCGGATCTCGGTGTAAATTCCGTCGGTTTGGACGCCGCAGGGGTTGACCTTGAAGACGAAGGCCCGCTTTTTGTCGTTGAAGGTGTCGAGATAGATGGTCACTTCGTCGTCGCCCTGAACCCTGTCGCGCTGCGTCAGGCAGGCCCGGATGCCCCGGGCGTTGGAATCGAAACAGCGGACGGCGATGTAAAGATACTTGGGGTCGTAGCCGATATAGGCGATGGTTCGCTCCGTCGGCGCCGCACCCTCGATGGGCTCGTACTGCGTGAAGGAGTCCAACGCCAGAGCGCCGTCCCAATGGGGATTGTCCAGGATGCCGTCGATAACGGGCGGAGTTTCCAAGGCGGGGATCCGGATGGCATAGTCCTCGGGATTGGGAAGGGCTCGGGAATCGCGCGGCTTGGAAGCCGAAACGGGCGACGCGGAAAAAACCACGGCCGTAAAAACAAGAGCCAACAAAGCCGCAAGTTTCTTTATTTTCACATCTGCGCTCTCTATCACCACTCAAGACATCCCTTGGCAAAATCCCGACCGGCCAGAATAGGCCGTCTTTCCATCCGGAAGTAAGCGTGTATTATATCACATATCAGAAGTTCTTTTCGTCTTTTTTGCATGACCGGACTCATCGGGATCGATCCATGCTTAGACGGATTTTTTGCGTTAATTGACTTTGACGTTTCGGGTCTCGAGGCTTACGCCGAGGGCCCGGTCGATGTTGGCCAGGGACAGGTTGTAGTCGATGACGGCCTTGAGCTCGGAGGTTCGGGCATTGGCCAGTTCCCTCTGGTACGTGAGGACGAGGAAGTTGGTGCTCAAACCGACCCGGAGCTTCTCCTCCTCGGCGGCCAGCTTCTGTTCGGCCAGCTCGCGGGCCACACGGTAGGCCTGGACCCGCTGAAAATCCGTATCCAGCGACCGGACGGCGTTGCGGATTTCGACCAGGATTTGCTGTTCCTGATTCTGGAGGTTCAGCGCAGCCTGTTCAAATCCGATTTTCGCCTGGGCATAGGCGGCGCGGGACAGGACATTGCTCAAGGGAACGCTGAGGCTCAGGCTGAGCGACCAGTTTTCATATCGGAAGCCGAAGGCATCTTTGAGGGCATCGGAAAAACCGCCGGGGATGACCCCGACAATGATCCCCGACAAGGGATTCCCGCCCTGGTAGAGGATCCTGTCGCCCGATATCCCCGGGCTCCAATAGCCGGCCGAAAGACTCAGGTCGGGAAGGAGCTGGTTGCGCGCGTAGGACACATTGAACCGCTCGGTATCGAGGCCGATGCGGGTGGCCTCGAGGTCGGGCCGCCGGGCCAGGGCCGTCGCGACGGCTTCCTCCAGGCTGATTGTCCGCTCCTGGAAGGTCGGCGTGTCGGCCGGGACGATGACGGCACCCCCCTTGTCCTTGTCATGAATGATGTTGAGGAGCGCTTTCAACCGGTCCTCGGCGCTTTTGACCTGGGCTTCGGCCTGCAGGATGTCCGCCTCGCGCGTGGCCACCTCGGCCTGGGCGCTCAGGACTTCGATGGGCGCCATGGTGCCGATCTCGACCGACCGCCGGTTCTTCTCCAAAAGGTCGCGGGCCAGGTCGAGCGACTGTTGCCGGACCTTGAGCGTCTCGATCGTGTAGACCAGATTCCAATAGGCATCCTCGACCGAATAGATCACATCCATGATGTTTTTCTTGAACTGATTGGTCGAGACGTCCAGGTTGTTGCGGGCCACGATGATGTCGCGGCGGCTGATGTCGCGGCCGAAGTTCCGCAGAAGAGGCTGGCTGAAGTTCAGGCGCAGGGTGCTGCCGTAGCGGGGATTGATGGTCTGGAAGCTGCGGTTCGAATCGCTGACATAATTGGTCAGGATCGCGTTCAGTTGTCCGCCGTACGGCAGGGTCTGGCCAATCTGGAAAGAATAATCGTCGTACTGATCGAGAACGGCGTCCGCCGCCTCAAGAAATGAGTACGAGGGGCTGTTCGTGTTTCTCTTTCCGGCGCTGAAGGACAGGCTCGGATAGTATTTTTCCCGGCTCCGCGTGAGGGCCGCCCCGGCCGCTTCGGGTCCGAGAACCTGGATCCGGACGTTGAGGTTGTTTTCCATGGCCCGGACGATGCATTCCTCGAGTGTCAGGGTGAGCGTTTCCTTCGCATCCTGACTCCAGGCCGGTATCAGACCCATGGCCAGACAGAGGATAAAGATGGCCGCCGTTTGCAGTCGTTTCATGGCGCGTCTCCTTGTTTGCATTCCTATTCTATCGACGTTTTTTTTGCCGTCTTTCGATCACTCGTACCGAAGCGCCTCGATGGGATCGAGCTTGGACGCCTTGCGGGCCGGGTAGAAGCCGAAGAAGATGCCGACGGCCGCGGCGAAGGCGAAGGCCAGAAAGATCGAATCCATGGAGACGACCGTATTCCACTGGGCGAAGGCGGGAACTTTCTGGACCAGCTTCGACCCGGCGATTCCGATGCCGATGCCGATCAGCCCGCCGATCACGCACAAGACGACGGCCTCGATCAGGAACTGGAGCAGGATGTCCCGTTCCTTCGCGCCGACGGCCATGCGGATGCCGATCTCCCGCGTCCGTTCGGTGACGGAGACGAGCATGATGTTCATGATGCCGATGCCGCCGACGAGAAGGGAGATCGAGGCGATGCTGCCCAGCAGGAGCGTCATGATCTTGGTCGACTCCGCGGCGCTTTCGGCGATTTCGGACATGTTGCGGACGGTGAAATCGTCGTCCGCGCCCGGGGCGATCCGGCGCCGGATGCGCAGAAGCTCCTCGATCTGGGCGCGGGCGGCGTCGGTCTGGGCCGCCGAGACGGCCGAAACATCCATGGATTGGATGTTGTCGGTGCCGATCAGGCTGCGCATGGCCGTTGTGTAGGGAACGGCAATCATGTCGTCGCGGTTGAAGAAGCCGCCCTGCTCGCCCTTGGATTCGAGGACGCCGATGACCCGGAAGGGGATGCGCTTGATCCGGATGATCCGGCCGATGGGGTCCTCGTCTTCGAAAAGGCTCTTGCGGACTTCGCTGCCCAGCACGCAGACTTTGGCGCCGGAGCGGACCATGGCCTCATCGAAGAAAACGCCGTCCTGGACAGGCCATTTGCGGACCTCGGGATAAGCGTGGCCCGTCCCCTGAATGGATGTGTTCCAGTTCTTGTTGCCGTAGATGACCTGGGTCCGGGTGTTGACGTTGGGCGAGATCTGGAGGACGGCGCCCAACTGCTGGATGGCCTCGGCGTCGGCCTCCTTGAGAGGGTTGGCCGATCCGGCGCCGAAATGGCGGCCGCCCACGGCCCGGCTGCCCGGGCTGACGAAGAGGAGATTCGTTCCCATGGACTCGAAGCGATCCTCGATGCCGCGCTTGGCGCCTTCGCCGATGCTGACCATGGCGATCACGGCACCGACGCCGATGATGATGCCGAGTGTCGTCAGGAAGGACCGCATCTTGTTCCGGCCCAGGGCCCTGACGGCGACCCGGATGGTTTTCAGTATATTCATGTCCGCCTCTCTTCGCCCGTGCTCAGGCCGGGCACTGCCCTTCGCTCGTCTCCTCCCGGATGATCTCGCCGTCCTTGATGTAAATCCGCTTCCGGGCGAAGGCGGCGATGTCCGGCTCGTGGGTGACCATGATGAGGGTGATGCCCTTATCCCGATTGAGCCGGCAGAAGATGTCCATGACTTCGGTACTCGTCACGCTGTCCAGGTTGCCGGTGGGCTCGTCGGCCAGGATCAGGGAGGGATTATTGAGCAGGGCCCGGGCGATGGCCACCCGCTGCTGCTCGCCGCCCGAGAGCTGGTTGGTCTTGTGGGATTCGCGGCCGGCCAGGCCGACCAAGGCCAGGGCTTCGCGGGCCCGGCGCGTCCTTTCCTTTCCGGTCACGTTCGAATAAAGGAGAGGCAGCTCGACGTTCTCGAGGGCCGTCGTTCGCGAGAGAAGATTGAAGGTCTGGAAGACGAAGCCGATCTTTGTGTTCCGGATTCCGGCCAGCTTGTCGCGGCTGAAGGTCGAGACTTCCTGCCCTTCGAGATAGTATTGCCCCGACGTCGGACGATCCAGACAGCCGATAATGTTCATCAGGGTGGACTTGCCCGATCCCGAGGCACCCATGATGGCCAGGAAGCCGCCGGCTTCGAGTTTGTAACTCACGCCGCGGAGGGCCCGGACTTGGGTTTCGCCCATGTCGTAGGTCTTGGTCAGGTCCGCAAGCTCGATGATGTTGCCGTTGGTGGTCATGAGATGTCTCCCGGGTCGGTCTCGCGGCCTCAACGGCCGATGAACATCACGTTGCCTCTTCCCGGGCCGCCCATCGTGGGGGTTGCGGCCCGGGCCGTCGCCGAGCCGGATTCATATCCGATGACGACCTCGTCGCCCTCCTTGAGTTCGCTCTGGAGGATCTCAGTGTAGGAGTTGTCGGTGACGCCTGTCCGAAGAAACATCATGGACAGCTTGCCGTCGGCGCCCAGGATCCAGACCCGGGAAGCCTGGCGGGCTCGGCCGCCGGGTCCGCCTCCGGCGCCCGCTTTCATCATGGCGCCGGGAACGCCCGAGCCGTCGCCGCGCTGGAAAACCCTTTGGGTCTGAGCGGAGGCGTCGGCGGAGGGACCGGAGCCCGGAGCGGCGCCTGTGTCTTTGCGCTGGGCCATCATCCGTTCCTGGGTTTCCTTGACGAGTTTCTGGAGTTCCTCGGGCGACAGGTTCGGAGTGAAGCGCAGGGCGGCGTTCGGGACGCGCAAAACGCCCCGGGCTTCGCCGACGATGATGGACACCGTGGCCGTCATGCCGGGCCTGAGCTTCATGCCGGGATTGTCGACGTCGACGATCGTCGTGTAGGTGACGACGTTCTGGGTGACGACGGGGGAATAGCGGACCTGGCGGACAAGGCCGCTGAAATTGTCGTTGGGGAAGGCGTCCACGGTGAAGCGGACTTTCTGGCCTTCCTGGACGCGGCCGATGTCGGCCTCGTCGACGCTGCATTCGACCTGCATCTTGGTCAGATCGTTGGCGATCTCGAAGAGCTTGGGAGCCTGGAAGCTGGCCGCCACGGTCTGGCCCTGGTTGATGTTTCGGGAAATGACGACGCCGTCGATGGGCGAGCGGATGATGGCATAGTCGAGGTCGACCCGGCTCGTTTCGAGCTGGGACTTGGCCTGTTCGAGGCGGGCCTCCGCCGATTGGACGTCGGTTTTGGCCGCCAGGTAGTTGGACTCGGCCGCGTCTTTTTCCTCGAAAGAAATGAGCTTCTTTTCGAAGAGACTCGTTGCGCGCTCGTATCGTCTTTTCAGGTTCTCTGTTGTCACTTTCGACCGCTCGAGAGATGCCTGGGCGCTCATGTAGTTGGCCTGGTTCTGCTCGACACGGGTCCGCAGCATGGATTGGTCGATCTCGGCGATGACCTGCCCCGCCTTGACCTGGGAGTTAAAATCCACATAGAGCTTTTCGATCTGGCCGGAGACCTGGCTTCCGACCTCGACAACGGTCACGGGGTTCAGGGTGCCCGAGGTGAGAACCATGGCCTCGATGTCGCCGCTTGTCAGGGCTTCCATACGGTACTTGACGGCGTTGTTTTTGCCGTTTTTGAGGGCGCCGAAGACAATGACGGCTCCGGCCACGATCAAAACGGCCGCGATGATTCCAATGGTGCGTTTTCTCATGGTGATTCTCCTGGGCCCGGGTTACGGGCTATAACGGCCGCCCGGAGGTTCCGGAAAAATCGGGAGAACGGGGGACCGCTTGGGGTTCGAGCCTCCCGAAGAGCCCCGGGGGGCCGGACGGGATTTTCTCATTTTTTCATCATAGGCCTTGCGGGCCTCGGTGTATTCGTCGATCAGGGCCTGGAATTTTTCGCGCTGCCCGGCATCGAGAACATCGTCGATTTCCGTCTTGAGCAGGGCGCGGATTTCACCGAACTGCCTGTGGAGGCCGGTCCGGACGTCCTTCATCCGCTCCTCGTTCCTGCGAAAGACCTCGCGAATGGCTTCGATCTGATCTTCGCTCAGGCTCATTTGTGTGGCCATGTAATCCAGGGTCAGGAATTGGGGGCGGTCTTTTTCCCGGCGCTCCCATTTCTTGCGCATGGAGTATTTGTCAAAACAGATCCCGGCGGCGAAACCGGCGGCAAACACGGCGATCAGGGAAAAGGCGATCCAGATTTTGGCTTTCAGAATTCTCATGGGCGATCTCTTCGTGCGGGGGGAACCTCGTCGATCGAGGCGACGAGAAGCATGAGCCCCCGGGTTTCGGGTTTTTCCTGCTCGAAAATGGTCCGCGCCTCCTCCATGGGGTTGATGTTCTGGAGAAGGAGAATTTCCGTGGAGGTCAGCGGTTCGTCGAATACCGGAACGACAAGAGCCAGGGCCAGGCCGACGACGGCGACCGCGGTCATGAGGACCGGGACGGTCCGCAGGCTCCACCTTTCCCAAAGGAGGAGAGGCGCGGGCGTGACGGGGCGCGGTTCGAGCCGGGGCATAATTCTTTGGGCCAGGCCGGGAACCGGGTCAGGCACCGGTGTGGGTCGAAGGGTCCGGGCGATCCGGGCATGCTGGGCGGCGCGACGCGCGCAGGCGGCACATGTCCGGAGATGGTCATCCAGAGCCGGCGCCAAGGTCTCATCCAGGCGGCCGTCCAGACGGCGGAAAAACAGGCGCTCCGCTTTTTTACAACGCATGAACCTCTCCTTCGCTCTCCAGGCCGGGCTCCAGAATCGTGCGCAGGCGGCGGCGGGCCCGGTGAATCCGGGAATCGACGGTCCCGGGGGAAATGCCGAGAATCCCGGCGATGTCCTCGTAGGACAGACCCTGGATGTCCCGGAGTGTCAGAATGACTCTGTGCTTTTCGGGAAGAGCCGCCAGCCCGCGCCGCACGAAGTCCCGGGTGGCCCGGGCCTCTTTCTCGCGCTCGCCGGCTTCGACGTTTCCGTCCACGGCCAGGGTCGCATCACCGACGTCCTGGAGAGGGACTTCCCGGACCTTCTTGTTTTTTCTCAGGAAGTCCTTGGCATGATTCACGGCGATCCGGTACAGCCAGGTTCCGAATTCCGACCGGAATCCGAAACGCGGCAGGGCCAGCCAGGCCTTGACGAAGACGTCCTGACTCAGGTCGTCCGCCGTCTCCCGGTTGCCGGTGAATGAATAAACCATCTGAAAAACCTTCCGCTGGTACTTTTCGATGAGGAGGGCGAAGGCCTCGCGGCTTCCCTCCTGTGCTTGAAGCACCAGCTCCTGTTCGTTCATGGGGCGTTGATCCCAGCGCCCTCTTTCACTTTTTTAGACGGAGGGCCCTGAAAAATCTTCCATTTCGGGAAATTCAGGAGTTTCATGTCTATATACTTGCCCATCAAGAATCCTCGATTCTTTAGACAAATCCCGGCTCCCGTCCTTTGTGGACGGCCGCGCCTTCCTTTTATTTTACGTCAAAACCCCCCATTCCGTTTCCCCGCTGCTTTGGCTGCTGGATATTATTGATAATAATATAATTACAATATTTTTGCCAGGTTTTTCCGGCTTTTTAGCCGCATCTTATTTATTATGTGTTACTTCCAGCAGCCAGAGTACGGAGGAGGGTAATGGCGTGGGAGGCGATGGCGGCTCGCCCCCCGATCTCCCCCAAGCCTTCGGCCGTTTTGGCCTTGATCCCCAGGTCGGACGGAGAGATGCCCAGGATCGGGCAGAGCACATCGCGGATCGCGCCATGGCAGGGCCCCAGGCGGGGCGCCTCGGCGACGACGACGGTATCCACGTTGACGACTTCGAATCCCTTTTCCCGGACGATCTCCATGACCCGGGCCAGAAGGTCCGTGCTCCGGGCGTCCTTCCATCGGGGATCGGTGTCCGGAAAATGGCCGCCGATGTCCCCGGCTCCCATCGCTCCGAGAAGCGCGTCGATCACGGCATGAATGAGGCAATCGCCGTCGGAATGACCGGCCGCACCGAGATGAAAGGGGATGTCCACCCCGCCGAGAACAAGTTTTCGGCCGGGAACCAGCCGATGCAGATCATAGCCGATGCCGATTCTATACATGGAGAAGCGCCTCCGCCAGTTTCAAATCCTCCGGCCGGGTGATTTTGATGTTGCCCGGCTCGCCGGGAACGACATGGACGGGATATCCCGCTCTTTCGACCAAGGCGGCCTCGTCCGTTCCGACATATCCGTCCCGGACGGCCTTGTCCAGCGCGGCCGCCAGCACACCCCGCTTAAAGCCCTGGGGCGTCTGAACCGCGGCCAGTTCCGACCGGTCCAGCGTTTCGACGACACAGCCGTCCTTAACCCGCTTCATGGTGTCGGAGGCGGGAAGAACCGGGATGGCCGCGCCTTTGGCCCCCGCCGTCCGGATGATCCGCCCGACGAGATCCGCGGAGGCGAACGGCCGGGCCCCGTCATGGATCAGGACGATATCCCCCATCTCCGCCGCGGCCCAGCCGAAACCGCGGAGAACGGAATCCTGGCGCTCCTTCCCGCCGGGCACGACGGTATGGATTTTGGGATACCGGCGCCGGAAATCCCCGCCGTTCCGCCCGGGCGGAAGAACGAGAATGACGGCGCCGACATCCGCATGAGCCTCGAAGGTTTCGAGCGACCAGTCGATGATCGGTTTTCCCCCCAGCATCGCAAACGGCTTGTTTCCGCCGAACCGCTCCCCCCGGCCTGCGGCGACGATGATGACGGTTGCGCTATTCACTCCGCGTCTTCGTTGTACCGGCCGAATATCATCTTGCCGACCGTGGTCTGGAGCACGGACGTCACGGTCACGGCGACGGTCTGGCCGATCATCCGCCGGGAATTGTCGACGACGACCATGGTGCCGTCGTCGAGATAGGCCACGCCCTGATCCCTTTCCTTGCCCTCCTTGAGAATGAAGACATGCATCGTCTCGCCGGGAAGCACGACGGGCTTGATGGCGTTGGCCAGCTCATTGATGTTCAGAACCTTGATCCCCTGGAGATTGGCCACCTTGTTGAGATTGAAATCGTTGGTGATGATCTTGGCGTCCAGATTCTTGGCCAGTTCGATCAGCTTGGAATCGACGTCCCGCACATCGGGGAAATCGACATCCGAAACCATGACCGGAACCTGGGAAGCTTTCCGCAGCCGGTCCAGGACATCGAGACCGCGCCGTCCCCGCTGACGCTTCAAGCCGTCGGCCGAGTCGGCGATGAGTTGAAGTTCCTTCAAAATGAACTGCGGCACGATGATCGAGCCCTCGATGAAGCCGGTGTCGCAGAGATCCGGAATGCGGCCGTCGATGATCACGCTCGTGTCCAGGATCTTGCGGCTGCGGCCCTCGTTTTTCTCGCGGAAAAACCGCAGGACATGCCCCGGATCGAGCCATTCGGACTTTTTTGTTCCGACCAGGAATCCGATGTACGGCAGGAGAACCAGAAAGAACATCCGGGTGAACGTGGCCATCTCTTCGGTCCGCACCACGGCCTGGTAGATGCCGCCCAGCAGCCAGCCGAGGAGAATGCCCAGGAGCGTGCCCGTCGCGGCGCTCCACATCATCTTGAAGGGCATGCGCCGGATCCGCGTCTCCAAAATCATGACCAGGCCGCCGAGAACGAAGGCGACCGCGGCGCCGGCCGGAGGCGTCAGATTAAACGGCGGATAGAAATATCCGGCTGTAACGACCAACGCGAGAACGACGATTCGAAAAACAATAAGGCCCATGACAACCGTCCTTATAAAAACTGATCATATATATTCAGAACATTTCTTGCAAGGCCCGGCGCACGGTCCGTACGCCCAGACACTTGATTCCGGCCCGCGAATCCTCATCCAAAACCTCCAGATTGCCTTCCGGCATCACCACCGTCTCGAAGCCGAGCGCCCGCGCTTCGCGGACCCGGGACAGGGCCTGGCTCACGGAACGGATTTCACCGCTGAGGCCCACTTCGCCGAAAAAAGCCGTATCCCGGGGCAGGGCCTTGTTCCGGAGCGATGAGACGACGGCCATGACCGCGGCCAGGTCGGCCGCCGTCTCGTCGACCGACATCCCGCCGGCCACGTTGAGATAGATGTCCTCCGAGGCGAAGCCGTAGCCCAGCTTTTTTTCCAATAACGCCAGAAGCATGGCCGCGCGCTGCGGGTCGAGCCCGACCGTCATCCGCCGCGGATTGCCGGAAAAGACCGACGAGGACACCAGGGCCTGGATCTCGGCCAGAAGAGGCCGGGCGCCCTTGATCGTGCAGACCACGGCGCTTCCCGGTTCGTCCTTCGGCCGCTCCTTGAGAAAAAAGGCCGAGGGATTGGCCACGGGCTGAAGTCCCGAAGACGTCATTTCGAAAACCGCCAGTTCGGACACCGGGCCGAATCGGTTTTTGAGGGCCCGCAGGATGCGGTGGCTGTGGTCCCGTTCGCCTTCGAACAGGAGAACGACATCCACCAGATGCTCCAGCGATTTGGGCCCGGCCAGGGATCCGTCCTTGGTGATATGGCCGACCAGAAACGCGGGAACCCCGCTGGTTTTGGCGAATCGAAAAACCTGTTGGGCGACTTCACGGACCTGGCTGATCGTTCCCGGGCTCGACGTCATCTTCGACGAAAACACCGTCTGGACGGAGTCGATGACCAGGACCTGCGGCTGCAGTTTTTCGGCCTGGACGATCACGCGCTCGCAGTTGGTTTCAGCCAGAAGATAGAGGTTTCCTCCGGCCACCCCGATCCGGTCGCCCCGGATTTTGACCTGCTCCAGCGATTCCTCGCCCGACACGTAGAGGACGGTTTCGCCGCGGGCGGCGGTGTCGCGGGCGGCCTGGAGAAGCAGGGTCGATTTCCCGATGCCCGGCTCTCCGCCGACCAAGACCAGCGATCCGGCCACGGCCCCGCCGCCGAGCACCCGGTCGAATTCGTCGATCCCCGTCGGCCACCTCGACGCCGACGTTTCCAGGATGTCTCCAAACAGGACGGGATCGGCCGGCGGGAACAGAGATTCGGCCGGAGCGAGGACGGGTTCGGCCGCCTCTTCGATCATGGTGTTCCATTCGGCGCAGCCGCCGCAGCGGCCCGTCCATTTGGGCGACCGGAAACCGCAGGCCTGACAGACGAAGACCGTCTTGTCCTTCATCCCGCCTCGACTGCAAAATCCATTTCGGCGAAGCGGGCGTATTCGCGGATGAAAGCCAGGTGGACTTTACCCGTGGGGCCGTTTCTCTGTTTGGCGACGCTGATTTCGGCGACGCCGCGGATCTCGAGGTTTTCGGGATCGTAGTAGTCCGGCCGGTAGATGAAAATGACGACGTCGGCGTCCTGCTCGATGGCACCCGACTCCCGAAGATCGGACAGTTGCGGCCGCGATTCGCCCCGCCGCCCCTTTTCCGGGGCCCGGCTGAGCTGGGAGATGCCGACTACGGGGATCTTGAGCTCCTTGGCCAATTCCTTCAGAGACCGCGTGACGAAGGACATCTCCTGGTTTCTGTTTTCGAAACGGCCCCCGGTTCGCATGAGCTGGATGTAGTCGATGAAGACGATGTCCAGCTTGTGCTCCATTTTAAGGCGCCGGGTCTTGGCCTTCATTTCCATGACGGTCAGAGCGGCCGACTCGTCGATGAAAATCCGGGCCTGGGCGATGGCCTCCCCGGCCAGCTTGATTTTCTCGTAGTCCCGGTCACTGATGAAACCGCTCCGCACCTTTTTGATGTCCAGATGCGATTCGGCACAGAGCAACCTCATGATGAGCTGCTCCTTGGCCATTTCCATGGAGAAGAACCCCGCGGAATAATCGGTCTTGAGGCCCACATGCTGGGCGATGTTCAGGGACAGTGCCGTTTTGCCCATCGAGGGCCGGGCGGCCACAACGATGAAGTCCGAGCCGTGAAACCCCGCGGTCAGGCCGTCCAGCGAACGGAACCCGGTCGGAATGCCCGTCACGGCTTCCTTTCGCTGCTGGAGTTTCCGGATCGTGTCCAGGGCTTCCTGGGTCAGGTCACCGACCGGGACGAAGCCCTGTTTAATGCGTTCCTCGGCCACGTCGATGATGGCTTCCTGGGCGGCGTTGAGCAGGTCGTCGGCGTCGTCTTTTTGATCGTAGCTCGAAGAGATGATTCGGGCGGATGACAGGATCAGCCGCCGCAGCAACGCCTTTTCCTTGATGATCCGGGCATAGTAATCGATGCTCAGGCTTTTGGGGACCCCGTCCATGAGGGAGGACAGATAGGCCGATCCGCCGATCTCATCGAGAACGCCGGCCCTCTGAACCTGTTCCGAGAGGCTGAGAAGGTCGACGGGCAGGCCCTTGTCGATGAGGACGATGATGTTTTCGAGAATTTTCCGGTGGGCGTCCTTGTAGAAATCCGCCGGCGAAATAATCGACAGCAGGACGTTCAGATTTTCGTTGCGGACGAGGATCCCGCCGAGGACGGTTCGTTCCGCCTCCATGCTGTGCGGAGGCGTTTTTTTCAGGAACATGAGATCCAGTTCCATATCCGCCCCCTTCCTTGCGATTCAGCCGGGCGCGGGACCGCCCGCGCCGTCTCAGGCCCGGATTATTCTTCCGGCACAGCCGGGACATCCGCCACATCCGGAGTCGCCGCCGGCTCGGCGGCTTCCGGCTTCTCCTCGGTTTCGCTGTGGACGACGAGCCGGATTTCGGCCTTGTCGTCGTGAAAAACCTTGATGGGGACAACGAATTCCCCAATCTTTTTGATGGGCTCGTCCAGAAGAATTTTCTTGCGGTCGATCTCGATGCCCATGCGGTCGAGCTCTTCCTTGATATCCGCCGCCGACACCGAACCGAACAGGGTATCCTTCTCCCCGGTTTTCCGGGTGAAGGACAGGGTCGTCCGGTTGAGCTGTTCAATGACGGACTGGAAGGACTGCCGTTCCTTATCCACGCGCTTCCGAATGGCCCGGCGTTCGATCTCGACGGCCTTCATGTTTCCGGACGTAACTTCCATGGCCAGCTTACGGGGCAGGAGATAATTTCTGCCGTAGCCCGCCGCGACCGTGACGATATCGCCCCTCCGTCCGAGGGATTCCACATCTTGTTTCAGGATCACTTTCATGTCAGCTCTCGACATAGGGGATGAGAGCCATGAGACGGGCTCTCTTGACGGCAGTCGTCAGCTTTCTCTGATGATAGGCGCACGTTCCGGTGACCCGGCGCGGCGTGATCTTGCCCCGGTCGGGAACATAGCGGCGCAGGATGTCGGCCGCCTTGTAATCGATGTTTCTGAGGTTCTTCTGGCAGAACCGGCAGAACTTCTTCTTGGGGGGGAAAAACTTCCGGTAAGATCCCCTCTCGGGCCTTTTGCTATCCCTCGACATCGGTGCTCTCCTCGGTTTTTTCGCCGGTCTCCGCAGGCGCCTCGGAACCCGAGGCGGTCTCAGCGGGAACGGCCTCAGTGGGAACGGACTCGGTGGTTTCGGCGGCCCGGTCCTCGGACGGCCGGTCTTTTTTCTTCTTTCTCAGAGGATCCCGCGGATCCTTGATGACCGTCAGGAACCGGATCACGGCTTCGGACTGCTTGAAGCGCCGCTCGAGTTCCTGGGAGATGTCCCCGCCGCCTTCATAATGGAAGAAGACGTAGAGGCCTTCCTGGAATTTCTTGATCGGATACGCCAACCGGCGCTTCCCCCAGATATCCTTCTTGATCATCCGGCCGTTTTTCTGGTCGATGATCTCGGTCATCTGGGTGATGAAGGTTTCCGCGTCCTCTTCGGACAGGTTGGGGGCCATGATGAACCCCGTTTCATATTGCTTCATGCGAACCTCCTTATGGTTTTGGCAGCCCCTTCTTTCCGGAGAAGGAGCAAGGAGCATGACTCCACTATTGTAACCCATACGTCAAGCCCCCGCCGCTTTCCGGTTGAACATGGACATCGCAGCGGTTATGTCGCCGGAGAGGATGAGGTCGAGGGCTTGGGCGGCCCGGGGCAGCGCGGCGTCCACGACCGCCCTCTCCTCCGGATTGAAGGGGGAAAGGACGAAGTCGGCCGGGTCAACCCCGTCCGGGAGCGGGCCGATGCCGAGCCGGATCCTCGGGAAATCCGTCCCGCCCACTTCGGCCGTGACGGAGCGCATGCCGTTGTGCGTTCCCGGTCCTCCCCGCGGCCGGACCCGGATCTGGCCCAGCGGCAAATCGAGATCGTCATATGCCACGACCAGGTTTTGCAAGGCGATATGACGGCGCTCGAGGATTTCGCCGACGGCCCGGCCGCTCAGGTTCATGTAGCTCCGGGGCTGGGCGATCATCACGCTCTCTCCGGAGCGCACGGCCTCGGCCGCCCGGGCCAGGCCTTTCCAGCCTTTCAAGCGGAGACCCCAGTCGGCGGCCAGGCGGGCGACAAACAGGAAGCCCGCGTTGTGGCGAGTTCCGGCGTACAACTCTCCGGGATTTCCCAACCCGGCGACAAGCCACACGGACATCCCCGATCCGGAACAAGGTCCGGTTATTCTTTCTCTTCCTCGGAGGCCCTTTCTTTCTTGATGACCTCGGGTTCCTGTTCCTCAACACCTTCCTCGATCTCCGCCTCTTCCGGCTTGACTTCCTCAGTACGGGACATGCCGATCAGAACCAGAACCGTGGACGGATCGGTGACGATTCGGACGCCCGGCGGCGGCGTGACGTCGGCCACCTTGAGGGAATCGTTAAGGTGGAGATGACTGATGTCGATCTCGATGCTTTCCGGAATGTCGCCGGGAAGACATTCAACCTCGACTTCGCGGGTGAGAGGATCGACAAAGCCGCCGTCGACCTTGACGCCCACGGCTTCGCCCACGGGAACGATCGGAATCGTCACCTGGAGAAGCTTGTCCATGGCGATGCGGACGAGATCCGCATGCAGAACCTCGTGGGTGACGGGGTTGAGCTGGAGCTCCTTGATCATGGCATCCCCCGTCTCGGAGCCGACCGCGACTTTGAAAAGGGTGTTTTCCCGGGCTTCCGTTTTCATGATGCGAAAGATGTCCTTCTTGTCGAGAACAAGCGGCATCGATTCCGCCGAGCCGCCGTAGAGGACGGCCGGCATCTTGCCGTCTTTCCTCAGCCGGCGATTGTTGTTTTTGCCGAAGACATCGCGTTTTTCCGCTGTGATGGTGATGGTCATCGTCTCCTCCTTAGTCGAACAGGGAGCTGACGGACAGCCCCTCATTGATTCTGCGGATGGCTTCGCCGAAAATTTCGGACACGGAAAGCACACGAATTTTTCCGCAGTCCCGGGCTTTATCCGCCAGGGGAATGGTGTCGGTCACAAAAAGCGTTTCCAGGCTGGACGATTCGATTTTCTCGACGGCCCGGCCGGACAACACACCGTGGGTGCAGGCGGCGAAGATCCGCTTCGCGCCTTCCTCCTTGAGGGCCTCCACGCTGAGAACCATGGTTCCGGCCGTGTCGGTCATGTCGTCGAAAATGATGACGTTGCGGCCCTCGACCTCGCCGATCACGTGGAGGACCTTGGCGATGTTGGGCGCCGGCCGCCGCTTGTCGATGATGGCCAGGGACGCCTTCATCCTCTTTGCAAAGAGACGGGCCCGTCCGACTCCGCCGGCGTCGGGCGAGACCACGGTCAAATCCTCGAGATTCAGCGTCTTGAGATAATTGGCCAGAACCGGAGCCGCCATCAGGTTGTCGACCGGAACGGAAAAGAAGCCCTGGATCTGCGGCGAATGAAGATCCATGGTCAGGACCCGGTTGGCCCCTGCTTTTTCGAGCAAATCGGCGACCAGCCGGGCCGAAATCGGGACGCGGGGACGATCCTTCCAATCCTGGCGGGCATAGGGGAAATAGGGAACGACGGCCGTGATGCGTTCGGCCGAGGCCCGCTTGAAGGCGTCGATCATCAGGAAAAGCTCCATGAGGTGCGTATTCGCGTCGGCACAGCCGGATTGCACGATGAAGATGTCCTCGCCCCGGACATTTTCGTCAATGTAGAAATGGATCTCGCCGTCGGAGAACCGGTCCAGGACACAGGCCCCCAGCTTTGTTTTCAGCCGGCCGGCGATCTGATGCGCCAACTCCCGATTGGATGAACCCGAGAAAATTTTCATCGTGCCTTCCTCACCACTATCGGATTTTCCGTCCTAAAAAACTGGGGCGGGAGGATTCGAACCTCCGATTGACGGATCCAAAGTCCGTTGCCTTACCAGCTTGGCTACACCCCAGCACGAAGCGCCGTCCAATACGCCTCCCGGGACAGGGTTCCCGCAAGGACGGAGGCCGTCCCCGCCGGAAGGGCCGCCCGGACCGCCTCGGCCTTTTCCCGTTCAGGAAAAAGCCCATAGACCGCCGATCCGGATCCCGTGACCATCGCGGCCGCCGCGCCCTGTTTCTTGAGGAAACTCTTCACGTCTTCGAGAGACGGGTGGAACCTGAAAATCGTTTTTTCGAGCTGATTTTCCAGCAACTCAAAGTCTTTGTTATCAAGAAACTGAGAAATTCTACCCGGTTCGCCGCCCGAAGTCAAGGCCGGCCGGCAATGGGCATAGATCTCCGCGGTCGATATCGGAAACGGCGGGAGAACGATGAGAACGGCCGTTTCCGGAAGATCGGGAAGGGGGTCGAGCTCGTCGCCCCGGCCCCGCCCGAGGCAGAGTCCGCCTTCCAGAAAGTACGGCACATCGGCGCCCAGCTCCCGGCCCAGTGCCTGAAGAGCCCTCCGGTCCAGTCCGGATTGCCGAAGCTCGTTGAGCGCCCACAGCGTCACGGCGGCGTTGGCGCTGCCGCCTCCCAGGCCCTTTCCCGCCGGAATATGTTTCCGGACATCGACGGCCGCCCCCGTCCGGGCGCCGGTTGTCCGGCCGAAAAGCCGGGCGGCTCGATGAATGAGGTTGGTGTCGTCCCAGGGGACTCCGGGATCGTCGCCGGTCAGGCGGATCTCCGGTTCGGACAGGGTCCGGAATGTCAGGATGTCGCAGAAACTCACCGTTTGAAAGAGGGTCAGGATCTCGTGGTATCCGTCGGGGCGGCGACCCCGCACTTCAAGGCCGAGATTGATCTTGGCGAAGGATTTAACGGTCAGACCGGAGCCAGGCATCCATGTCCTCCCAGGTTGCGGGCTTGAAGCGTTTCAAAAATCCGGTGTCCGCCGCCCGCTCGACCGATCCGGTGTTGAAGCGGATATCCAGAAGCCGGATCTTCCCCGAGACGTCGGAGCCTGAAAAATCGAAGATTCGGGGCACCCCGGTTCCGGAGAAAAATTCCCGGACGATAAAGGCCGCCTCCCCTTTTCCCCCCGAGATCACCCGCCCGCCCTCGTCGCGGCGGAGAATCCAGGACGGGTCTGCTTCGGAATGTCCGCTCCAGCGGCCGCTCATGAGGCGAAGAACCTCGCCGGGCAAAAGAGGCAGCCCCAGAAACCTGTCCATCATCCCGACGGGAGTGTCCACGGCATAGGCTTTGCGGGAAGGCAGGATGAAAAAGGCCCGGTCGTCGGCAAAAAGGAGGATGAAACTCGTCCGGCCAATGGCATCGAGAGCTTCCACGCGGCCTCTCCCCGACACATGAAAAGAAAAGGCGAAGCGGCCCTTCAAAGCTGTCCGTTCGCCCTGAGCGTCGGCCTGCCCATATCCCTCGACGGACAGGATTTCGGAAGGAGGGGGCTCCAAATGCGGGCTTCCCGTCCGGCAGGAGATGACCCCGGAACCGAAACAAAGGAAAATCGTCAGGAGGCGGCCGGCCCGGAAAATGCCGGGTGTCATCAATCGAGCCGGAAGCCGTAATCTTCCGTATTCTTTTTCTTCCGGTCGGTCGGCTCGACCTTTTTTTCCGGAGGTCGTCGTTTTTGATCTTCGGGATCGACCAGGTCGAATTTATAATCCGTGAGTTCGGTTTTTTTCCGCTTGGGCCTCAGAAAAGGCCGGAAGGGGGATTTGATTCTCTTTCCGAAGCAGGAAATGTTGGGATTCAGAATGAGAAGAAGGACAAAAAGCCCGAAAATAATAATGATGCCATAAGCACCGAAACTCATATCCGCTCTCCGCCGGAGGCTTGGCCTTACTCGTCCTGGAACTTGGGGATTTTCGCTTTTTCCTTCTCCATGCCCACGTAAAAGCCCAGAAAGAAACCCGAACCCAGCGCCAGAAGCGTTATCAAGGATCGCACGAAGCTTTTCATCTCAACCTTTCTCCATTAGATTATCGCGAAATTGCGAAAAAAGTCAATCATTCTTGTTAATTTCCGGTACCCCCGGTAAGATAGGTGAAGAGGATGTCATGAAAAAAGCGGCGTGTTGTCTTTTGGCGATCTGTTGTGCGGCGGCCGCCGGAGGCGACTTCCGCCCGGCCGTCTGGGCCGGGCTGTTCTACGACGAGGACCCGGCCCGGCTTTCCATGCAGATCGATCTTTTTCTCAGCCAACGGCCGACGGATTCTCCGTCGGGATCCCTCAAGGCCATCATCGCCCCGCATGCCGGATACGGATTTTCGGGTCCGATCGCCGGACGGGCCTATGTTGCGGCCCGGGGAGAGGACGTCTCTTCCGTCGTCATCATCGGGCCGTCTCACCGCCACGGTTTCGAGGGCTGTTCGATATACCCTCGCGGCGGGTTTGCCACGCCTCTGGGGGTTGCCCCGATCGACGAAGCCCTGGCCGCCGAGCTGTCCCGGGCTTCGGGGTTCGGATTCGTTCCGCAGGCCCATGCCGAAGAACATTCCATTGAAGTTCAGGTGCCGTTCATCCAGAAGGTCTTTCCCGGCGCCTCCATCGTCCCTATCGCCATGGGCTATCCTTCGTCCCGAACGGTCCGGAGGCTGGCCGCGGCCCTGACCGAAATCCTCCCGAAACACAGCGCTCTCGTCGTCGTCTCGACGGATATGTCCCACTTTCTTTCCAGGACCAAGGCCCGGGAGGCCGATGCCCGGACGACGGAACTCATCCGGACAATGAACGCTTCCGAACTGTTGCGAAAACTCGATCGCGGAGAAAATGTTCTCTGTGGAGGCGGGGCGGTGGCCGCAGCCCTTCTTTACATGGAATCCCTGGAAAACCCCCGTGTCGATATTCTCGGCTATGACGATTCGACCTCCGGCGGCGGCGATCCGAACAGCGTGGTCGGTTATTTGTCTGCGGCGCTTTATGCCGAAGACGGAGGCGCACCCGCCGGACTTTCGGATGACGACAAGGCGCGTCTCCTGGTCGTGGCCCGGGCGGCCGTCCTGCGTTTCATCCGGCATGGCGATATTCTCGTTCCCGCCGATCTGACCCCCGCCCTGAAAGAAAACAGCGGCGTTTTTGTCACCTTGAAAAAGAACGGCCGCCTCCGGGGGTGCATCGGATTCATCGAGCCCGAAATGCCTCTGGCTTTTGCGGCATCCCGGGCCGCGGTTCTGGCGGCCTCCGAAGACGCACGATTTGATCCCGTGACCGAAGACGAGATTCCGGGCCTTTCGGTCGAAATTTCGGTTTTGACTCCCCTCCGGCCCGTGTCCGACGTCGGCCGGATCGAAGTCGGCCGTCACGGCCTCGTCATTCGGCAGGGAGACAAAACGGGGATTCTTCTCCCCCACGTTGCCGTCGACAACCGATGGTCCCGATCGGCTTTTCTGCGCCAGGCCTGTCTCAAGGCCGGACTGCCGGCCAATGCCTGGAGAAGAGGCGCCGAAATCCTGGTCTTCAAAACCGAAACTTTCGGGGAACGCGATCCTGTGCTATAATTCTTCTCTTGATTTCCTGAGGTGATTCAGAATTTCCGAGGTTAAAAATGCCTTTATATGAGTATCGATGTTCGAATTGCGGCGCAGTCTGCGAGATTCTCCAGAAAGCGGGCGATCCGCCTCCGGCCTCCTGCGGAGCCTGCGGCGGCCCCATGAAAAAACGCATCTCCGCCCCGGCCATCCAGTTCAAGGGAAACGGCTGGTATATCACCGACTACGCCCACAAGCACACGCCGTCGGGCGAACACAAACCCAACGGGGACAAGAAGCCCGCCGCCGTCGAAACCAAGAAGGAACCGGCGAAAGACGCCGCCAAACCCGCGGCGGCCGATTCTTCTCCCAACAAATAAAGCGTTATGACATGAAAATCGCCCTCCGGATGCCGAATTGGCTGGGCGACGCCGTTCTCGCGCTGCCCGCACTTCACAGTCTCCGCCGGGCTTTTCCAGAGGCCGAAATTCACGCCGTGACGCGAAGCTGGGGTCCTGACCTTCTTGAGGGGCATCCCTCCCTGAACGGCGTCATCCCTCTCCCCGAAGCCCGCGATCTCAAGGCCCTGCGAACCTCGGGCACGGCTCTCAAGACGTTCGGATTCGACCGGGGGATTCTCCTGACGAATTCTTTTTCCTCCGCTTTCGTTTTTTATCTGGCCGGCATCCCCGAACGATGGGGCTATGCCCGGGACGGACGGGGGATTCTCCTGACGCGCGCCGTCCCCTTTAAAAACCGGGACGGCGTCCGTCACCAGGCCGATTTCTACCTCCATTTGATCCAAGCCCTGGGAATCGAACCCGCGGGATTAGGACCAGGGCTCATCTCAAACGAAAACGATACCGCCTGGGCCGATGAGGTTCTGGAGAAATGGGGAGACGCCGTGGACCGCCCGCTTGTCGTCCTCTGCCCCGGCGCCGCCTACGGTCCGGCCAAGCGATGGCCGGCCGACCGTTTCGCAGCCCTGGCCCGCAGGCTGCGGGAAGAGGCCGGGGCAGCCGTGGCCGTTGTCGGCGAATCCGGAGACGCGGCGGCGGCGGCGCTCATCCTCGAGGCTCTTGACGGACACGGTTTGGATCTGACGGGTCAAACCACCCTGAGCCGGCTGATCGCCGTCCTCAGGCGCGCCCGCCTGGTCGTCACCAACGACTCGGGACCTCTGCACATCGCCGATGCCGTGGGCGTTCCCCTTGTCGCGCTCTTCGGTCCCACCAATCCGGCGGCCACGGGTCCCCGGCGCGGACCTGCGGCCGTCCTGAAAAAGGAGGTCCCCTGCTGGCCGTGCCTCTATCGCTCCTGTCCCTATGACCATCGATGCATGACCCGCATCGAGGTGGAGGAAGCCTTTGAGGCCTGCCGGCAACTGATCGCATGATGGGACATCGGGCCGTTTTTCTCGACCGGGACGGGACCATCAATGAAGACTGCGGCTATCCCGGCCGTTTCGATCAAATCCGGATTTACCCTTACAGCCTCGAGGCGGTCCGCATGATCCGGGAAGCCGGTTTCAAGGCCGTCGTAGTGACCAATCAGTCCGGGGTGGGTCGGGGATTCTTCACCGAGGACGATCTCCATCGTCTCCATGACCGGATGGCCGAAGTTTTCGAGGCGGAAAACGCCCCCCTGGACGCCTTCTATTACTGCCCCCATTTCGAAGGATCCGTCCTCCCGGAATACGACACGGCCTGTTCGTGCCGGAAACCCGCAACAGGAATGATCCGCCGGGCCGCGGAAGACCTCGGCCTGGATCCGGCCGCCTCCTACATGATCGGCGACAAGGTTGAAGACATCCTGCTGGGCGTCCATGCCGGTGCCCTCCCGATCCTGGTTCTCACCGGCTACGGCCGGGAATCTCTGGCAACGTTGAAAGAGCGGGGCATTCAACCCGCGTTTGTCGCCGAAACGCTTCTCGAGGCCGTCCGATGGATCGTCCGCCGCGAAAAAGGGGACCTCGACCCTCGATGATTCGATTCGACGACATCATCGAAAAGGCCTCCTATCTCGGCGAAAAAGACATCCTCCTTCTGCAAAAGGCCTATATCTACGCCGCCAAGGCCCACAAGGGGCAGGTCCGCAGGTCGGGCGAACCTTACCTGAGCCATCCCCTTGAAGTCACGGCCATGCTGGCCGACATGCGGCTGGACACCCCAACGCTCGTCGCGGGCCTCCTCCACGACGTCATGGAAGACACCGACGTCCCGCCTGGGGAGCTGCGGGAGCTTTTCGGCCGGGAGGCCGCCGTTCTGGTCGAGGGCGTCACCAAGATCGGCCGGGTTCAGGACGCATCGACGGAAACCGGGCGGGCGGAGACCATCCGCAAAATCATCCTGGCCATGACCGACGATCTCCGGGTGATTTTCATCAAGCTGGCCGACCGCATTCACAATCTCAAGACGTTGAAGTTTCTGGACGAAAACAAACAGCGGCGCATCGCCCGCGAGACGCTGGAGATCTACGCCCCCGTCGCCAACCGCTTGGGAATGGGGCGCATCCGGGCCGAACTGGAAGACCTGGCCTTCCGGTATGTGGAGCCCGAGGAATTTTTCCGCGTGGCCGCGCTGGTCGATCCGAGGAGAAAAGCGGCCGAGAAGAGTCTCGCCCGGTTCAAGAAAAAACTCGAAGCTCTGATGAAGGACCACGGCATCCCGGCCGAAATCGAGTTCCGGATCAAGCGGCTCTACAGCATCTCCAGCAAGATGAAGCGCCGGACCATCGATTTCGATCAGGTCTATGATTTTCTAGCCCTTCGCTTGATCACGGACACGGAGAGAAACTGCTATGCCGCGCTCGGACTCATCCACCAGACCTGGTCCCATTTGCCCCAGAGATTCAGGGATTTCATCGCCATGCCCAAACCCAATCTCTACCAGTCCCTGCACACGACGATCATCACGGGCGAGAAGCAGACCTTCGAAATCCAGATCCGGACCCGCGGCATGCACGAATTGGCGGACAACGGCATCGCCGCCCACTGGAAATACAAAGAGGGCGCGCCGCCGGAGATTCAGAAGGACGACAGGCGGCTGACCTGGCTGCGGGAACTGGCCGCGCTCTACCAGGAACAGAAAAACCCCCGGGAATTTATGAAAACCCTGAAATCCAATCTCATCCCGGAGGAAGTCTATGTCTTCACACCCAAGGGCCATGTGATCACCCTGCCTCCGGGAGCGACGGCTTTGGATTTCGCCTTCAAGATCCACACCGCCGTCGGGCTGCACGCCTCGGGCGCCCGCATCAACGGAAGCCTGGCCGCTCTCAAGACCGTCCTGAAAACGGGAGATATCGTCGAGATCCTCACGGATCCGGCCAAGACGCCGTCGCGGGCCTGGCTGAGCGCCGTGGCCACGTCCGCGGCCCGGCAGCAAATCCGGCGATGGCTCAGCCTGAAAAGCCGAACCACCAGCCTGACTCTCGGGAAGAAGCTCTGGCAACGGGAGATCCGGAAATACGCGCTGCCTTCGGCTCTCCTGGAAAATAAGGAGCTCCTCATTCGTCTCGGCCGGGCCCTCAAAACGAAACTCAAGCATATGGACGAATTCTTCCGGATGGCCGGCACCGGGCGCGTCGTCGTCGACAAGCGTTTTCTGGAAGCCGTTTTTTCAGGGGAGACTCTGGAGCCGAAAAAAGCCACGTTTTTCGACAAGGTGGTCTCCCGCGTCCGGAAAGATCCGCCGCCGGGACTGGCCTTGACCCATATCGAGGAACAGATGGTGTCCATGGCGAAATGCTGCTCTCCCATCAAGGGGGAACCCATCATCGGGTATCTCACCGCCGGCAAGGGGATTACGGTTCACGCCGTTCGCTGCCCGCTTGTCGCCAAGGAAATCCTGGATGCCCACAGGATGATGGATGTCCATTGGGACCCGGCTTCGGGAGGGACATTCAAGGCCGGGCTTGTGATCCATACGGAAAATTCTCTGGGCGTTCTGGCCGGGGTCGCCGGCGTGATCGCCAAGCTCGAAGGAAACATCGTCAAGGCCGAAGTTAAGACCCTGCCCGACGGAAAGGGGAGGATTTCTCTGGAGCTTCACATCCGCGACATCGACCACCTGGAAACCATCCGCGGACGGTTGGCGGCACTTAAGGACGTCATCTCCGTACAGTCCCGGTGACAAGACTGTGCGTTAAAAGAGCCTTATCTTGAATGAAGCGCGCAAAACCCCTTGAGGGTTTCTCGCAAGATCTGATTGCCGGGGCTGTGCGCGAGTCGAGATTGCCGCAGCGATGAGTTCCGGACTGCGCAGGCGTAGTCAAACTACGTCGAGCAGGCCGGGACGAAATCGGTGTGGTGAGATCGGCTCGCCCGTAGGGTCATAACGTCGAATAGGAAAAGAGGATAAACTCGACGTTATGACGCACAGTCCCGGTCAAGCGGTTTTGGTGACGCGCCCGGACCGGAGACAGCGCGTACAAACCCAGATCTTGCGAACGCCGGTCGAAGTCACGGCCTTGACGTTCTGAAGATTGGGTTTCCACTTTTTCGATGTCGCTTTGTTCGAATGGCTGATGGAGTTCCCGAATATCGGCCCTTTTTGGCAAATTTCACATGTTTTCGGCATAACAATCTCTCTTCAGGTCACTTAAGGACATGTTTTATATCATACTGCGCCTGGGAATGCAATCATCATGGCGAATCCATTTCTGATGATCGGCTTTGGAGACAGCCGGCCGCTGCGGATGACGCCGGGCCCGGCCGAGTTCTGGGGATAAGGCCGGGCACGATTCTTGCATTATCATTCTTCCCGGCCCTGATCGACTTGACGGACGGGAGATAAACCGCTACTTTGAGTATCAGGTGTCCATGAAAAAACTTTACAACGGTTTCATTCTTTTGACCTTCCTAGCCGCGCTTTCCTCTTCCTGCGCCCCCTCAATGACCCAATCCCAGCTCGCTTTCGGCGTCTGGGCCGCGGAAAAGGATCTCTGGAACGAGGCTGTGTTCCGGTGGACCCGGGTCCTTGAAGAAAACCCCACGTCCATCGCCGCGCTGAACAATCTGGCCGTCGCCTACGAAAAACAGGGGCTGTGGGGGGAAGCGGAAAAAGCCTATCAGGCCGCGCTGAAAATCGCACCTAAAAACCCTTCCATCAAAGCCAATTACGAAAAATTCCAAAAAGGGTGGGCCGAAGCCGCGGAAAAAACCGGGGAAAAAAATGAAAAAAAGTAGATGGCTCCCGGTCGTTCTGATCGCACTCTCCGGAGCCTGCGCCCTGGAATCGACACGAGTTCTGAGGTTCGATTTGCCGGTCCGGACTCCGGTTCAACTCGAGGCCTTCGACCATCTCGCCATTCTCGGGTTCCGCGAGGCGGAGCCGCTGAAGGACTTCGAAGCCCGGAAAGAATTATCCGAGCATTTGGCCTACGAATTCGGGCTGCGCCTGCCGGACAAAGTCACCCGAAAAAACGAGCTTCCGGACAAAGAGGCGGCGTTCGATGACCCGGACCTTTGGAAAGACGCCGAAGCCGGAAACACCCTGTTCCTGACCGGAACCGTCAGGTTCACCGAGGAAACCCGAAAAGCCCTGTCGCTCGACGAAAGAGAGATCGACGGCCCCTTCAAAAGCGAGGCTTCCGGTTTTCGAAAAAGAAAGCTGTTCACCCTGACTTCCACGCTGGTGTTTATCGATGCAGACACGGGAAAGATCGTTTTCCAGCGCGAATTCAAGGAAGTCAAGGCTTATGAGAATGTCCGCCAGCCGGCCGAATTCGCCTTTCACGAGTTGGCCGTGCGCATGCGGGTCAAGCTCTTCGCCGCCCTCTTCGGCGAAGAACGTCCCCAGGAACGAACCCTGCTCCTGAGGGATTGAGAGGAGACGCCATGAAATCCCGATTGCGCCTCTTTGCGCTTATTCTCGCCGTCTGGGCCTTCGCGGCGCCCGCCGCGGCCCAATGGCAGTTTTTCCCCTATTATGGAAAAAACAGGGTCCAATATGACCGTTTCGACTGGAAGACATACGATACCGATCATTTCACGATCTATCATTACACCGACGATCTGCAGACGCTCAGAGAAGTGGCGGCGGCGGCCGAAAACGCCTACGAGCGCCTCTCCCGTTTATTGAAGCACACGCTGTCCAAACGTGTTCCCCTGCTCTACTACCGGACATTCACCGATTTCCAACAGACCAATCTTTTCCAGGTCCCCGAGGGGGTCCTGGGCGTCGCCGAGCCCGTCCTGCACCGGGTGGCCCTGCACGCCGACATGTCCTATGACGAATTCCAGCTTCTGGTCAAACACGAGCTCATGCACATCTTCCAGTTCGATATTCTATGGGGACACCAGGGCGCCTCGCTGTATGCCGTCACCCAACCGCCGCTCTGGACGTTCGAAGGCCTTTCGGAGTACGCCACCCGCCAGTGGTCGTCCTGGTCCCGGCTCATCGTCAAGGACGCCGTCCTGAATGACCGGATCCCGGAATTTTCCGAGTCCGGAGAACTCGTCTCGCGCTACCCTCTTCCCCGCGAGCCCGCCTATGATTTCGGCCACGCCATCTACGAGTTCATGGAAAAGGAATTCGGCCGGAACGCCATCCCGGATTTCTGGAAAGCCCTCAAGAGCCCCGGGCTTTTCGGCCGGCGCGATCTCCTGAAGCAGACTTTTAAAATCGATCTCAAAGAGTTCCATTTTCGCTTCAAAAAGCACCTCCGCGAGGAATTCAAGGATTACCTGACACGGGAAAACCCCGAGGACTACAGCTTTCCGATGGGGCCCGAATTTCCATCCAATCCCTATTATTTCGCATTCTCCCCGGATCTCTCTCCGTCGGGGGATCTGGCCGCAGTCATCACCTACAACGTCCGCGATTTCGACCTGGATGTCGTGATCATCTCCACGCGCGACGGATCCGTCGTCCGCAATCTCACCAAAGGCTACTCGAGACAGTATGAATACATCAAGTATGCCGTGGATCCGTCCGACGGCCGCAGCCTGGCCTGGTCGCGGGACGGCGATACGATCGCCTTCTTCGCCCGGGACGGCCGCCGGCACGCCCTGGTTCTCATCGATCCCATCTCCGGCCGGATCCGGCAGAAGATTCCGATCCCCCTGGATCAGCCTCACTCTCCGAGTTTTCTGCCCGCCAACCGCGAACTTGTCTTCACCGCATTCGACAAGGGCATCCACGACATTTTCAAAATCGACATCGAGAACAAGGCCCTCGTCAATCTCACCCGGGACCGGCTCTTCGAAAAAGCGCCCGTCGTGTCCCCCGATGGATTATCCGTGGCCTACGCTCTCCGGATCGGCGGGAAAGACAAGCTCTTCATCTCCCCGCTCGCGGACATGGCCCAAAAAACCCAACTGACCTTCGGCGACTCCGACGATATCGCTCCACAATTTTCACCCGACTCCAAGACGCTGTGGTATTCGAGCGACGACCGGGATTCCTTCAACATCTATTCCCTGGATCTCGAAACGGGCGAGACCCGGCGCCATACCGACGTCCGAACGGGGAATTTTTTCCCCGCCCCGATGGCGGAGGATCCCGAACGTGTCGTCTTTGCCTCATTTAACAAAGGCTCCTTCCAACTTTTCAAATCCGCCTTCGACCCCGTGATCGAAACGACGGCCGTTTTCAAGCCTTTCAAGGCCGACCCCGAGGCCGCCGAAGCCGAACTTCCCGTAGACATCGAAATCGACGAGAGCCGAATCACTCCACGGGAGGGTGGCGGAAAATTTTTTGTCACCAGCCGCCCGCCCATCGACGCCGTCGTTTCGACGAGCGGGGCCATCTACGGCGGTTCGGCCATCTCGCTGTCCGACATGCTCGGAGACCGGACGCTGTTTTTCATGGCTTATCAGGCCAACGCATTCCGGTCTTACTACGGCGCTTATCTGAACCAGACCCGACGTTTCAATACCATGGTCAGCGCCTTTTCTCTGACTCAGTTCTACTATCCTCCGTTCTATTACTATAACCCCGAACTTTACTACCGGATGAGCTATCAGGACGCCATCGCCACACGCAAAATCATCGGGCTCTCAGCTCAGGGCCTCTATCCCTTCAGCCGCTACACCCGGTTTGAAGCCGGCGTCGGCCTGTCCCGCTATGAGGAGGATTTCTCCGACCCGTATTCGCTGGGTTTCGGAGGCGGCAGCCGGTTCGGCTATTTCTGGAACGGCAATCTCCTATCCGGTTCCGTGGCCCTCGTGGGAGAAACCACGCGATTCAAACCTTACGGGCCGGCGGCGGGAAGCACCTTCCGCGCATCTGTGTCTCAGTCAGTTCCCGTCTCCGCATCTTTCTTTTCCAACACGACGCTGGAGCTGGATGTCCGCCGCTACCTGAACATCGGGGCGGATTTTCTGTTTGCATTCCGATTTCAGGGTTACTACAGCGGAGGCCGCAATCCGTTCCTTTCCTACTGGGGCGGAAACAACCAGGTGCGGTCCGTCAATTTCTACAATATTGTCGGGACCGAGGGCTGGTTCGGAAACGCCGAGTTCCGCTTCCCGCTGATCAGCGTCGCTCAGACTGTTCTCGGACCGATCGGCCCCGTCCGCGGCGTTTTATTTTTCGACATCACCCGTTCCAAGCTCCCGGGTCGCGAGGCCAAGTTTTACGAATACCTGGATATCTTCGGGCTGAGATACAACGCTTACGACGCTCTGGGCTCCGTGGGTTACGGATTCCAGGTGTTTTTCATGGGTTTCCCGATCCACTTCGAATTCGTCAAGATGTTGAAATTTCCGGATATCTCAAAACCCTGGGATTTTGTCCGGGAATCGGGGATGCGGTCCATCCTATGGATCGGCTTCGACTTCTAACACGCAGAGGCTGTGCGTCGTAACGCCTGGTTTTGTTTCTTTATCCGATTCGGCGTTACGACCCTTCGGGCGTCCCGATCTCACCAAAAAACACCAGGGTTTTCTGCAAATGCCAGAATTTGAAGGAAATAGAGAAAACGGAAATTGGGGGCCCAACCGGCCATAAAAATTATTTTTAAAAAAGCTTGACGTTATCTTTCTAAAACCATTTTATGTTATTCATTACAATATATTTAATAATTTTCCACAAATTTAAAAAAATCCTTGAAATCCCCGCTCCGGTTTGTTATGATTCCGTAGCCTGATCCGCTGGAACCAAACAAGACGGACGGTTTTTCCACGATTGTGGATATTTCTGTGGAAAAAAGAAAGCAGTAATGCAAATCAAAGATATGGAAAACCCTTGGCATCGTATCGTCAACGCCGTCAAGGGCAAAATCGATCCCAGCAGCTTCGAGACCTGGTTTGAGCCGACGGTTTTCATCGGCCGGGAAGACGACACGCTCTATGTCAAGGTTCCCAATGCTTATTTCCGGGATTGGCTGTCCTTCCACTATTCCCAGATCATCAACGAATCCAGTCATGAACTTTTCGGAAAACCCTGCGAGATCAAGTATATTTTTGACGAAAATCCTTCGGCCTTCATCCGGCGTTCTCCCGAAGAACGAAAGACCAAACAGGGTCTTCTTCTGAACCCGAATCTCAACCCCAATTACACGTTCGAAAGTTTCGTCGTCGGATCCTGCAATCAGTTCGCCCATGCCGCCTCCCTGGCCGTAGCCAAAATCCCCGCCAAATCCTACAATCCCCTGTTCATTTATGGAGGGGCGGGGCTCGGAAAAACCCACCTGATGAACGCGATCGGCCATCAGACCCTCCTGGCCAATCACAAGCTCAAGCTGCTGTATATCACCACGGAAAAGTTCATGAACGATCTCATCAATCATCTCCAATATGGAAAAGTCCTCGATTTCCGGCAAAAATACCGAAGCGTGGACGTCCTCCTGATGGACGATATCCACTATCTCTCCGGCCGGGAACGAACCAAGGAAGAATTTTTCCACACCTTCAATCACCTTTATGACAGCCAGAAACAGATCGTCATCACCAGTGATTGTCCGCCCAAGGAAATTCCCCAACTGGAGGAGCGATTCCGAAGCCGTTTTGAATGGGGATTGATCGCCGATCTCAAGCCCCCGGATATCGAAACCCGGATCGCCATCCTCAGGAAAAAGGCGGAAATGGAGAACGTCGCCCTGTCGGAAAGCGTCGCTCTTTACATCGCCGATAAAGTCCAGTCCAATATCCGGGAACTCGAAGGCTATCTGCGCCGCGTTGTCGCCTATTCCTCGCTCAAAGGCGAACCCATGGATCTTGATCTGACGAAGGAGGCGCTCAAGGGACTTCTGGACGCTTCGGCATCCATCATCACTGTGGAAAAAATCCAGAAAATGATCTGCCATCGGTTCAAAATCAAGCCCTCCCAGCTCAAGGCGAAAAACAACTCTCCCAAGGTCGCGTTCCCCCGGCAGATCGCCATGTATCTGGCCAAGGAACTGACCCGGAGTTCCCTGCCCGATATCGGCAAAAAATTCGGTGGAAAACACCATACGACGGTCATACACAGCATTCGGAAAATCGACAAGATGCGCAATGACGATCCCCAGTTCAACAGAGAAATCAACACGCTTGTCAGCTTCCTTCAATGATGCGGATCAACAACTTGCCCGAGTTCTTCACATATGCACAGTCCATTCTTATTATTCTTGCAATTCAATTTGTATTCTTCAATAAATAAGAATATGATTAAAGTATCCTTTCAAGGAGAGGCTGTTCGATGAAATTCTCAATTCCCAAAACATCTTTCCTGGAAGAACTTCAGCTTCTTCAGGGAATCGTCGAGAAACGCAACACGATGCCCATTCTGGCCAATATCCTGATGACGGTCTCGGTTCGCGAGATCGAACTCACGGGAACGGATTTGGAAGTCGGGATGAAAAGCCATTTCGAGGCTCAGGTCGATGAGCCCGGAGGCAACACCGTCAACGGTAAAAAGCTTTATGAAATCATCAAATCGCTTCCCGAAGACCTGCCCGTCACACTGGAGGAAAAAGAGGGTCAAATCGAGATCCGGTCCGGAGCCAGTGAATTCAAGCTTCTCTGTCTGTCGCGCGAAGATTATCCTTCCGTGCCGGAGGCCTCTTTCGAAAAAAACATCCGACTTCCTCTGCCGGATCTGCGAACCATGATCGAGCGCGTCTCCTATGCCATCACTCAGGAGCAGAGATATTACCTGAACGGCGCTCTCCTGACTCTCAGGGAAAGGGAGATGGAACTGGTCAGTACGGACGGCCATCGTCTGTCTTTCACGTCATGTCCGGTCGAAGGACTGAAGCCGGAATCCGAGATCAGCGTCATCGCGGCCAAGAAAACCCTGTCCGAGCTCAAGAAACTGGATGACGATTTTGTGGAGTTCGACCGGGATGACAACAATCTGTTTTTCAGAGCCGGAAACAGGACCCTCATATCGCGGGTCATCGAAAGCAAATTTCCCAATTACCAGGCCGTCATTCCCAGGGAAAATCCCCACCAACTGATTGTTGCCCGCGAGGATCTGGCCGGTGCCGTCCGCCGCGTTTCTCTTCTTTCGGCCGAGCGATCCCGGGGCGTCAAATTCAATCTGGAAAATGACAAGATCCGGCTCTTCTCGTCCAATCCTGAAATCGGCGAAGCCCGAGACAAGATTTCCGTGTCCTACAAGGGTGAGGATATGGAAATCGGATTCAATTCCCTGTACATGCTGGATTTCTTAATGACCATGACCTCGGAAAACATCATCTTCGAGATCAAGGACGAAAACAACGCCGTGCTTTTGAGACCGGAAACCGAGGACGCCGTCAAGAATCTCTACGTTCTCATGCCCATGAAAATTTAAGGGCTTCACCCTCCGACGGCTTTCTCAGAGATCCCCCCTGCGCCCCGTGGAAGCCCTTCCAGAGGAAAAATAAATGTAAGGGCTTAAGTGGAAAAGCGGGTGGAGGCGGCGGCGAGAAAACGGCTGATTTGAAGAGCGGCTTCCCGGACGGCATTTGTCATGGGCGCGCCGAAAGCCAGGCCGTCCGGTTGGATGCAGACAAAAACCACGCGGCAGCCCACGGTCTTTTCCAGGTAATCCGCGAACCTTGAGAGAGGAACCCGGTGCGTGGATAAGCCTTCGTCCTGGATATCCATCTTGTCGACAAGAACGATGGACCCCGGTTCTTCGCCGGCCAGAACGGCGTCGACGACGATCACAAGATCGGGACCGAAGGTCCGGATGACGCCGGTGAAGTTTTCCGGGACGTCATGAGCCGTGACGGAACGGAAAACAGACTCGACATCCGGAGAAAGTTTTTCCGCCAGGTCCTCCGAACACAGCGATCCCGCGCCGTCGTCGCCGCGCATGGCGTTTCCGATCCCCAGAACAAACACTTTCTCGGCCCGCCTGATCTCGTCCTCCAGATACTTCTTCCAGCCTGATTCAGCAATCTTCATGTTTCAAAAACCTTTCATGGGGAAATATTCTGTGTGGGGCTGCGGGGTGTTTTTCGCGTACGGTCCCGGAGCCGGAGTGGACGGGACTCGCCGGTGCCCGGACACGTCTTTCGAAGAGATTCACCCGAGCCCAAAGAGCGGAAGCCGGAAGCGCGGACGATATTTGCCGCGAAAGGATCCGTGCTCTTCACGCTTCCGGCGGCGCGGCCGGCTTGGCCGGCGCAGCCTTGGGTTTGACGACGGCCCGGACATATTCGTAGGCATGTTTCAGGTTGTGGCGGTCGAAATCGGCCAATTCGAATTCCTGATCCATCTCCATGGCGTCCGTGGGACAGGAGTCGACGCACTGGGCGCAGTGGATGCAGCGGTCGTTGTGAATGACCATCTTGAATCTTTTTTCGGCCTCGTTAACCGATGTGATCTCGATGGCCTCGGCCGGGCAATCGCGCTCACAGGCCCGGCAGACGATGCACTGATCGGGATGCAGGATCGGGGTGCCGCGAAAATCCTTCGGGACGGGCGTTTTAACGAACGGATAGTCCACCGTGGCCGGTTTCTTGAACAGGTGGCGGAGGAGTTCAGGTAAAAAAATTCCGAGTCTCATTTCAGGAACCCCTTGACGAGAATGACGATCAGAAGCTGGAGCACGGCCAGCGGGGCCAGGTATTTCCAGGCCACGTGCACGACCTGGTCGACCCGGATCCGGGAGGTCATCGCCCGCAGGGCGGCCAGGAGAAAGATCACGAACAGCGTCTTGACGACGAAGTTCAGGAAGCCGATAAACGGCCCTCCGGGAAACCCGCCCAGAAAAACCGTCGCCAGCAGCCCGCCGCTGACGACCATTTCCATGTCGATCATCAGACGGAAGAAGGCCAGCTTCTTTCCGGAATACTCGGTGAACGTCCCGCCGACGATTTCGGTTTCGGCGTGGGGGATGTCGAACGGCGTCCTCTCCAGCTTGGCCTGGACGCAGACGACGGCGATCAGGAATCCGAGAAGATTGACGAAAAGAAGAAGCGGATTCTCCTGGAAGAATTTGGCGATCGAGGCGAGCTTCCAGGAATCGGCCAGGATGGCCGGGCCGAGGACGACCAGAAACAGCGGCACCTCGTAGCCGAACAGCATGGTCAGGACTCGAGTCCCGCCGACGATGCCGAAGGGGTTGGTCGATGCCCAGCCGGCCAGGAAAAAGAGAAGCGTGGGCAGGGTCAGAAGATAGAGAATGACGATGATGTCTCCGGAGAAGGAGACCGGCCCGGAGACCTCGGCATCGACATGCCACAGGGGGAGAAGGAGCATGGCCGTGGCCACGACGGCGATGCCGACGACCGGAATAAGCGTGAACATCGTCTTGTCGGCCTTGTCGGGGACGATGTCCTCCTTGGACATGAGCTTGATGAAGTCGGCCACGGGCTGAAGCAGCCCGAAACGGCCGGTGTGCGTCGGACCCATCCGGTTCTGCAGCCGGGCGTAGACCTTTCGGTCGAACCACTCGGCGAAGGTGGAAAACACAAAGAGGAAAAGAAGCCCCGGATAGACGAACAGGAAGAGCAAAGGATTCAGAACGGCCATACCGCATTCCTTTTCTGTGAGTCTGAGGGCCGGCGCCCGAGGGCTTGAGCCCGAAGATCGCTGAAGCGGACGACCCGTTCGGCGCCCGACCGGGAATCGACCAGGGTCACGGCCCGCTCCGCGCAGCAGATGCAGGGATCGATGGCGGCGAAGATCAGGGGGATGTCGGCGATGAAGCCGTTCTTGAGCATGGCGACGGTCGCCGCGTAGTTGCCGAGAGTCGGAGCGCGGACCTTGAGGCGCTCCGGCTTGTCGGAGCCGTTGGACTTGATATAGTGGATGTTTTCCCCCCGCGGCGCCTCGTAACGGCTGACGACCTCATTCGGCTTGGCCTTGCGGGGCGCCTTGACCTTGATGTCGCCGGCGGGGAGATTTTGAAGCAGGAAGTCGCAGATCTTGTACGATTCGAAAAGCTCCAGGATCCGAACGACCGCCCGGCCCAGCACGTCGCACGTGTCCGCCGTGCAGACATCAAAAGGAACCTCGGCGTAAATCCCGTAGGGATCGTCCCGGCGGATGTCCTGGGGAACGCCGGAGGCGCGGAGCGTGGGACCGACCGCACACAGGGCGATGGCGTCTTCTTTCGAAAGCCGGCCGACATCGGCCAGCCGGGCGACGAAGCTCGGCTCGCCGATGCTGATTTTTTTATAATAATCGGTCCGGCTCCAAAGGGTTTTTATATCGCCGAGAATCCTTTTGACCTGCAGATCGTCCAGGTCCCGGCGGACACCGCCGATGGTGTTGATGGCGTAGTGAACCCGGTTTCCGGAAATCGTCTCCAGGATGTCCATGACGATTTCCCGGTCCCGCCAGGTGTACATGAAGAGCGAGTCGAACCCGGCCTCGTGGGCGGCCACGCCGAGCCACAGGAGGTGGCTGTGGACGCGCTCCAGCTCGGAGACGAGATAGCGGATATACTGTCCTCTCTTCGGGGCCTCGATCTCCATAAGCTTCTCGACGCCCTGGACATAGCAGGTCGAGTGGGAATGGGAACAGATCCCGCAGATCCGCTCCGTGAGATAGATGTTCTGGGTCCAGTTTTTCTGCTCGGCCAGCTTCTCCACGCCGCGATGGTTGTAGCCCAGTCGGATGTCGGCGTCGCGGATGACCTCGCCTTCGAGCGTCATGCGGAGACTGATGGGCTCCTTCAGGGCCGGGTGCTGGGGGCCGATGGGGACTTGGTATTTCATGATCGGCCTCCCGGGATGATCTCCTCAGGCCGTTCGAAAGACCAGTCTTTTCTCAGGGGATATTGGCCGTCGGGCCAGTCATCCGGAAGATTCAACCTTCGGGGATCCGGAATGCCGTCCACCGTGATGCCGAACATTTCCTGGATTTCCCGTTCGTAGAGAATGGCCCCCGGAATGACCGGCGTGATGGTGGGGACATGGGGCTTGTCCCGGGGGACTTGCGTCCGAACGGTCAGGGCGCCTTGATGCCGGCCGAAATGATAGAGAATTTCGAAAGCCTCCCCTAGATCCACGCCGCTGATCGTCGACAGGTGGGTATAGCCGAAATCGTCCCGAAGACCGGTGACTGCGGGGACAAGATCCCCCGGATCGACCGTCAGGAAGATCCGCAAGGGCGCGGGGTTGGCGGTTTCGCGGATCCGGCTCCCCAGTTTTCCGTTGATCTGTTCAATGAGTTCCGCGTCTGTCATGCTGTCCTCGATGTTTTCAGAGTGTGCCCAGGAGTTTGACCACCCCGTCCACGATGGCGTCGGGCCGGGCCGGGCATCCCGGAATATAGGCATTCACCGGGATGACCTGATCGAGACCTCCCATAACATTATAGCAGCCCCGGTAGACGCAGCCGGACATGGCGCAGGCGCCCACGGCGACGACGAACTTGGGATCGGGCACCTGTTCATAAATCCGGATGATCCGGTCCTTGATCTGCCGGGTCACGGGACCAGTGGCGATGATGACATCGGCGTGGCGCGGCGTCGCTTTGAGCAGAACGCCGAAACGCTCCACGTCGAAACGGGGGGTCAGGGCGGCCACGATTTCGATGTCGCAGGCATTGCAGGCCCCCGAATTCAAATGGAGGATCCAGGGCGACTTGATCCTCGACCAGCGAACGAGCCTCTCGAGCATGTTAACTCCTTGTGGGCAGAGCCATGACGGCCAGGAAAATGACCGCGAGGTAACCGACGGCGAGAAAGGCGAATTTCCCGGCCGGTGCGGTGGCCACGACGAGCGCTGCGACATGCATGATGGTGAAAAAGAGCGCGATGAAGAAAAACAGGCGATATCCGAACTGAATTTTTTCTCCCTCGATATTCTCGCCGCAAGCGTAGGTGGCCAGCTTGCCGCCGACGCGCTTGAGCTTGGGCGCCATCTTTGTGCCGAGCCCGTAGATCGCAAAAGACACTCCGAGAAAAATGACGAAAGCGACCGGCGGAAAGAGAAGGAATTCCAGTGGGCCCATGGCTTATCCTTTCAACCGGGTGAGCTTGCGCACGTCCAGATCCTTCGTGTGGCGATAAGCGTTGATGGCCAGCGCCAAAGCGACAGCCACCAGACAGACCTCGACAACGATGAACGTAATGACGAGGCTCTGGGCGGTGAGCAGCAAATTCTGAGCCCAGCCCGAGGCCAAGAGGGCCAGGCTTATGCCCTTTCCGATAATCCCGACGGCGATGAGAAGCCGGATGATGTTTCTCATCGTCAGCAGGGCATAGAGTCCGACGGCCACGAGGGCCGCGGCAAAAAACATGTAGAGATACCAGGTTTCAGTCATCGAGATCCTTCTTTCTGAACAGAGCCAAAACGGCGAAGACACCGGCCAGGATGACGGCCACCTGGCCGACGAGGTCAAAGGTTCTCTGGCCCCAGAGAACCTGTCCGAACAGCCCCGTTTCCGCTTCGGCGGGAAGGGTCGGAATCTTTCGGATCAGCCCCCGCATGACAAGGACATCGATGATGATGAACACGATGAAAAACAGCGGGAAAATCAGCCGGGCCTTCGGGGATTCGCGGACCTCGGCCTTTTTTTCCGTCAGAGCGACGGCCAGAATGAAGAGCACGGTGATCAGGCCGGCCACGACGGAGATCTCGAAAACGCCGGCGTAAGGGGCACCCATCCGGAAAAAGACGATTCCCAGGAAGAGGCTGGCCGCGGCGAAGCTGATGGCCGCCTTGATGAGATCCCGGCTCAGCAGGGCCAGAGCCGAGAACACGATCAGGCCGATAAGGAGAAGCGTTTGCAGTGTCATCTTCTATAATCCCCACGCGCCGAGAACGAATTGAATTCCTTTGCCCAGAACGCCGGCGGCCGGTTCGATCCAGGCCGCGACGACCGGAGAGAAAAAGATTCCGACGCCGATGCAGAGGAGAGCCAGGACGACCGTCGATGCGGTCATCCAGAACGGCGCCTCCCGAATGTCTTTCCAGCGCTCTTCCGGTTTGCCGAAGAAGGCTTTGCGCTGGAAAAGGAGGTAATACCAGAGGGTCAGAATGCTGGCCAGAACGGCGATCAGAGCGAAGCCGCCCTGTCCCGCCTGAACCAGGGCGATGATGATGATCAGTTTGCTCCAGAAACCGTTGAGCGGCGGCACGCCGGCGATGGACAGCGATCCGACGAGGCTGGTGACCGCGGTGACGGGCATGCGCCGGGCGAGTCCGGCCATTTCGTCGAGGTTCCGTGTGCCCGCGGCGCTCTGGATCGATCCCGAGTTCAAAAACAGAAGCCCCTTGGCCAGGGCGTGATTGAAGAGATGGAACAGGCCGCCGATAATCCCCAGCGGCGTGCCGAGCCCCAACCCCAGGACCACGTAGCCGACCTGACTGATCGAGGAATAGGCCAGCATGCGTTTGAGATCTTTCTGACCCAGCGCCAGGAACGCGGCCAAAACGATGGATACGGATCCGAGAATCATCAGAACCATGGAGAGGGCCGGTGTCAGTCCGAAGACATGGAAGAAGATCCGGGTCATGGCGTAGACGCCGGAAACCTTGATCAGCAGACCCGACAGCATGGCGGAAATGGGAGCCGGGGCCGAAGGATGGGCGTCGGGAAGCCAGGCATGAAACGGGATGAGGGCCGCCTTGAGACCGAATCCCATGAGGAACAGGGCCGAACAGACGGCGACGACCGGACCGGCATCCATGGCGGCAAGCGATCGGGCCACATCCGACAGGGCCAGGCTTCCGGTCATGAAGAAGATGACGGCGATCGAAATCAGGATGAACGCCGAGGCCGCGACCGAAAGCATGAGATACTTGAAAGCCGCTTCAACCTCGTCCCGGCCCAATCCGAAGGCGACCAGGGCGTAAGAGGCGACGGCGGCGACTTCGAGGAACACGTAGATGCCGAACAGATCGGTTGACAGGATGAGCCCGTTCATCCCGGCGACCATGATCAGGAGAAGAGCGTAGTAGGCGGGCTTGGAGCCGAAATGTTCCATATAGGAGATGGAGTAAAGCCCGACGCACAGGCTGACGAGGGCGACGGCCAGGAGCAGAAACAGGCTGAAGTTGTCGACGGCCATCCGCAGGCCGAGAGGTTCGCCGAACCAGGACGCCTGGAGAATGAGCGGCTCCCCGGCCGGAATGCGGCGGCCGAGAACGAAAGCGTTGACGACGAGCACAAAAAAGACGGCATTGGCCAGGATATCGGGCAGGACCCGCTTGGACAGCCGGCCCAACAGGGGCAGGACGGCAGCCAGGGCGAGCGGCAAGACCAGGAAAAAAACTATCAACGTTGTCTCCATATTCATTGCCTCACAACAACCAGCTCAACAGCCCGATGACGACGACCAGCCCCCCGAGACACCAGGCGAGATAATTGGCGTAATGCCCGTTGTGGGCTTTCCGCAGAAGGCCGGTGAACCGGTCGCCGGCGGCGGTGAGGGTTTTTTCATAGACGAAATCGATCGGCCGGTCGACCATGCGGAACAGCGCCGTAGACAGGCCGAACAGGAACTTGACGCCCTGCTCATAGAGGTCGAACACCCGGGCTTCGGCCAAGTCGTAGATCTTCCGGATCCCGGGCAGGTTGTGGACGGGCTCGGAGGCCAGGTGCGCCTTGTTCCCGCCGCGCCGGAAGCCGTAGATGTGGAGCGCCAGGGCCGCCAGCAGGCAGGCCATCGAAATGAGCGCCACGATGTTGAAGAGATCCAGGGCGTGGCTCGTGAAGTCCAGATGTTCGCCGGCCGCGACGTGGCCGTCGAGAATGGGGGTGATGAACGTGTTCAACGGAAGCTTGTTATAAACGCCGAACAGGATGCAGAGAAGGGCCAGGATGACGATGGGGATGAGGATCGGGCTCGGGCTTTCCTTGACGCGGGGCGCATCCTTGTCTCTTTCTCCGAAAAAGACCGAGTGGCCGGCCTTAAGGAAGGAGGCGAATGTGAAGATGGCGCCCAGCCAGGCGGCGGCGGCGAAGATCGTGTAGCCCGAGTCGAGAGCGCCGTGGAAAATCATTTCCTTGGAGACGAATCCGTTCAGGGGCCAGACGCCCGAAATGGCCAGGGCGCAGACGATGAATCCGAAAGAGGTGACCGGCATCTCCCGCCACAGACCGCCGAGTTTCTTGAGTTCGGTCGTTCCGCGCCGATGCTCGACGGAGCCGGCGCTCAGGAACAGGCCGCTCTTGTACATGGCGTGGTTGATCATGTGGAAGATGCCGCCGGCGATGCCCGCCGGAACGCCCGTGCCGATGCCCAGGATCATGTAGCCGACCTGGCTCACCGCGTGGTAGGAGAGCAACCGCTTGAGGTCCTTCTGGATCAGAGCCATCATGACGGCCAGGACGATGGTGACCGCGCCGATGAACATGAGGAGAATGCCCAGGCTGCTTCCCGGCTGCATCTTGAAGAAATCCAGCGTGATGCGGGCCAGGAGATAGATGCCCAGAAGTTTTTCGAACGCGGCCGGCATGAGAGCCATGAAACTGACGGGGGAATCTTCAGCGGCATCAGGGATCCACGTATGGAAGGGCATGGCGCCCGCTTTGGCGACGGCGCCGATCATCATGAGGACGAAAGCCGCTACGGCCGGGCCCTCCGGCCGAATGGAGATCTCCGACATGGTCAGGGAGCCTGTCAGGTGCCACAGGATGCCGATGCCCAGGATCAGGCAGAAGTCGCTGAACCCGACGATCACAAGGCTCTTGACGGCCGTGCGGTTCGACGTGAGCTTGCCGCCCATCGTGATCAGTCCGTACATGACGACCAACAGCCCTTCCCAGAAAAAGATCAGGAGAATGAAGTTGTCGGCCAGGACGGCGCCGTTGGCCATGGCCGCCGCGATCAGCACGTAGGCGTAGTACTCCCGGATCCGGGGGTCGTCTTTCATCTTCACCGTGGAGTAGAGAACGATGAGGAGGAGGAATCCCGCAAGTCCCAACAGGATGAAACTCGAGAAGTGGAAAAGGCGAAGCTTGAACTCGATGCCCGGGCCCAGCCAGGATGTCTGGTAGACAAGGGACTTCGCCGAAAACAGCAGGAACGCCAGGACCAGGACGGCGCCGGCCGATACCACGGCAAGGAATTCCCGGACCAAACGGACGTGCCGCGGCACGAGAAGGGTCAGGACGGCCGCAACGGCCGGAAGGAGAATGGGCCAGAGAAGAGTTTGAGGCATCATGGGAGCCACCAACCGATATGGGATGTCGCCGCCTGGACGAATGTCATGGGATAGGCAACCAGCAGGCCGGCCGCAAGGGAGAGAACGGCCAGGAGCGCAACGACATAGACCATGGAATGGGTCTTTTCCGGCGCCGTATTCTTCGGCTCACCCAGGAAAACCTGGCTGAAGACGCGGAAAAGGTAGTAGAGGGTCAGGACGGCCGTGAACAGGGCGACGGCGGCCAGCCAGGTTTTTCCGGCCTGGACCGTGCCCATGATGACCAGGAGCTTGGAGAAAAATCCTCCGAACGGGGGGATGCCGATGACGGACAGGGCACAGACAAGGAAGGCGATGGCCGTGATCGGCATGGTCTTGATGAGGCCGCCCATCTCGCGAATGTCCTTTTTATGAACGGCGTGAATGACGATGCCGGCACAGAGGAACAGCCCGGCTTTGCCCAGGCCGTGCATCAGGATGAACAGCAGGCCGCCCGAAATCCCGGTGGCGTTGGCCATGCTCAACCCGAGGAAGATGTAGCCGATCTGGCTGACCGTGGAATAGGCCAGGATCCTCTTGATGTCGTTTTCGACCATGGCCGCGCCGGCGGCGACAAGACTCGAAAAGACGGCGACGATGGGGATGATCTCTTTCCAGATGTCGGGGAGCTGGAAGCCGTAGAGGAACAGCCGGGCGTAGGCGTAGACGCCGATTTTGACCAGGACGGCGGCATGGAGAAGCGCGGTGACGGTGGTCGGGGCGACGCCGGCGTCGGGAAGCCAGGTGTGCAGGGGCACCGTTGCCGACTTGGAGAACATGCCGAACAGGATGAGGACGGCGGCCGTTCCCGGAATCAGGACGCCCCGCATCTCGGTGATGTCGAAAGTGCCCGTGGACTGGAAGACGATGACGAATCCCAGCAGCATGACGACGGCGCCTCCGAACGTCACGAGGAAAGCCTTGTCGGCTTTCAGGACGTACTCCCTCAACCTGTAAAAGCCGATCAGGCGCCAACAGCAGATGGCGATGATCTCCCAGAACAGGTAAAGGAAGATCAGGTTCCCGGAAAAGACCAGACCCATCATCGATCCGATGAAGAGGACGACCATCAGGTAGTATTCGCTCTGGTTCTCCTCATGGTGGATGTAACCGAGGGAGTAGACGACGATGAGGAAACCGATCGCGGAGGAGACGACGGCCATGAAGATGGACAGAGGATCGATGACCAGGATGAAGTCCAAGCCCAGGACCAGGCTCCAGCGGACGATGCGTTCGCCGCCGCTCAAGGCGAAAGGAATGAGGAACAGGGGCAGCACGGCCGTCGCTGCGGACAGGACGACGGCCCATGCGGAACGGGCGGATTTCGACACGAGGGCGGCCAGGGGGATCGTCAGGGAGCCGATGATGGGGACAAAAACGGTGAGAAGGGTTATGTTTTCTTGGCTCATGATGGTTATCGGCTACGTATAGTATTTTTCCGGGCGCCGATTGTCAAGGTTTTCAACAAATTTTCCGAAATTCCTTCACAGGCGTGAAGACCACCGATTTTGCTTTTTTTGAGAGGCTTGAGGATGTATAATCCACACAGAAGTCATGAAAACCTGGAAAAAGAGAGGGAAATCCGGATGAACATATATATCAAGGAAGCTAAAACCAAGCCGGATTTAAAAACCTTCATCTATCTTCCGGAAAAATTGCACGCCGGGCACGAGGAATGGACCCACCCCATCTACCGGGACGAATGGGAGTATTTCGACAGGAATCGGAACAAAGCCTTTTCCTACTGTGACACAATATTATATTTGGCCTTCCGTGACGGCCGGTGCGTCGGACGGATTATGGGCATCATCAACCGCCGGTTCAATGAGCATAAGGGCGAAGCACTGGCGCGGTTCGGCTTTCTCGAAGCCGCGGAGGATCGAGAGGTCGTCCGTGCCCTGCTCGCGGCGGTCGAGGATTGGGGCCGCGGGATGGGCATGACCCGGATTGTCGGGCCTTACGGATTTTCGGATCAGGATCCGGAGGGCTTCATGATCGAGGGATTCGAACAACGGGGCACCATCGCTACATATGCGAACTTTCCCTGGATGCCCGGGTTTGTGGAGGCGGAAGGCTATGTCAAGGACATGGATTACGTCGTCTACAAGATCGACGTCCCCAAGGTCATGCCCGAGTTTTACAACAGGATCTACGAACGCGCCATGCGCAAGGGAGTTTTCGAGGTTCTGGATTTCAGGAACAAAAAGGAATTGAAACCCTGGGTCCGGCCCATCCTCGCCCTGATGAACGAATGCTACCTCGAAGGCAACATCTACGGATTCGCCCCGCTCGACGAAAAGGAGATGGATGACTTGGCCGGGCGCTATATGCCCATTCTCGATCCGCGGTTCATCAAGGTGGTCAAAAAGGGAGATGAGGTCGCGGCCTTCATCATCGGAATTCCCGATATGTCGGAAGGGATCCGGAAGGCCCGCGGCCGGCTCTTCCCCTTCGGCTTCATTCACATCCTCCGGTCGGCCAAAAAGACCAAACAGCTCGACCTTCTGCTTGGAGCCATCAAGGAGAAATACCGGGGCCAGGGGCTTGATGTCATGATGGGCGTCCGGATGCTGAAATCGGCTCAGGCGGCCGGCCTGGAGATCATCGACACCCATCACGAAATGGAGACGAACGTCAAGGTCCGGGGCGAGATGGAGCGCATGGGCGGCACGATCTACAAGCGATTCCGAGTCTTCTCCAAAAACCTTTAGTCATTTTGTGCCTGCCCAGGAGATGCCGAGACCAATGTGCACCTTGAGCGGCACGTTGAGCGGGCAGACGTTCTCCATGCCTTCGCGGATGACGGTCTCGGCTTCGTCGCGGACCTCCGTGGGCACTTCAAAAACAAGCTCGTCATGAACCTGAAGGATCATGCGGACGCCGAGGCCGCGCCGGTCGAGCTCTTCCTGGACGCGAAGCATGGCCAGCTTGATGAGGTCGGCCGCCGATCCCTGAATGGGCGTGTTGAGGGCCATCCGGCGTCCGGCGTCGCGGGCGATCCGATTGTCCTGGGCGAGTTCCGGAACGGGCCTCTTGCGGCCCAGAATGGTCAGGGCATAGCCGCGGTCACGGGTTTCCTCGACCGTCCGGTCCAGGAATTCGCGGACCTTGGGGTGGGTTTCGAAGTATCGATCGATGAAGGCCTGGGCTTCCGCGTTCGACGTTCCGAGCTCGCCGGCCATGGAAAAGGCCGAGGAGCCGTAGATCATGCTGAAATTGATGATTTTCGCACGGCGGCGCTGTTCCTCCCGGCTGAGCGGCGAATCGTCGCCGAAGACCCGGCGGGCCGTTTCTTCGTGAATGTCCCGGTCTCCGGAGAAAATCCCGGTCAGGACGGGATCGCCCGAAAGGTGGGCCAGAACCCGGAGTTCGATCTGGGAGTAATCGGCGGCCAGGAGAAGGCAGGCGTCGTCGGGGATAAACGCTTTTCGGAATCGGGGCCCCCATTCGCCGCGGGCCGGGATATTCTGGAGATTGGGATCGCTCGAGGACAACCGGCCCGTCGCGGCTACGGTCTGGTTGTAGGATGTATGGATCCGCCCGGTTTCGGGATTGACGAGAATCGGCAGGGCGTCGGCATACGTGGATTTGAGCTTCGTAATCCGGCGGTAGTCCAGGACAAGACCGGCCAGGGGATGGAGGGGCGCCAGCTCCTCAAGGACGTCCATCGAAGTCGAGAGGCTGCGTGTCACCTTGGTCTTCCGGGTTGTGGGCAGATTCAGCTTATTGAAGAGGATGTCGGCCAACTGGCGCGGCGACTGGATGTTGAATTCGCAGCCGGCCGCATCGAAGACCCGGCGTTCGAGGCGGCGGATTTCGGCATCGAGCTCTTCGGATATTTTTTTGAGTTCCTCGAGATCGACCCGGACGCCCCACATTTCCATGCGGGCCAGCAGAGGAATCAGGGGGCGTTCGATTTCCGTGTACAGGTTTTCCAGTTCTCCGGCCCGAACCTTGTCCCTCAGCCGCCGGCCGAGACGCAGAGCGAAATCGGCATCCTGACAGGCATAGGGGGTCACGGTCTCGATGGCCGCCTGATTCAGGGTGACGCGGTTCCGGCCTTTCCCGGCGATATCGTCGTAGGAGATTTTTTCTTCCTGAAGATAGGCCTGCGACAGGCGCTCCAGATTGTGTTTCCCCCAGTTGGGTTCGAGGAGGTAGGAGAGGATCATGGTGTCGTTTTCGATCCCCTGAAGCCGAACGCCTTCCCTTTCGAGGACGATGGCGTCGTACTTGATGTTCTGCCCGGTCTTGGGGATGTCCGGATTCTCCAGAATGTTGCGCAGGACGGCCAGGGCCCGCTCGACGGGAATCTGCCGCGGGGCGCCCAAACCGTCATGGCGCAGAGGAATGTAAAAAGCTTCTCTTTCCTCGACGGCGAAAGACATCCCGACCAGGCGCGCTCTGACGGGCGACGGGCTGTCGGTCTCCGTATCCAAAGCGAACGCTCCGGCCGAAAGCAGACGTTCGGCCAGCGCCTCGAGATCCTTTTCTTCCAAGACGGCCTGATATCGGACGGGTCCGGATTCGGCCGCATCGGCGTATTCGCGGGCCAGGGCGGAAAACTCCAATTCGCGGAAAAGACGGAGGGCCTCGGCGCGGTCGGGCGGTTCGGATTTGAACCGGTCGGGATCGAAATCGATGTTCAGGTTTCTTTCGAGAGCCGTCAGTTTCCGGCTGAGTTCGAGAGATTCGCGATTGTTTTCGATGGCCTCCCGAATCCGGCGGTTTTTCACCCGGGGCAGGTTTTCGAGGAGGGCATCCAGAGATCCGAACTCCGCGATCAGGGATTTGGCCGTTTTTTCCCCGATGCCGGGAACGCCGGGGATATTGTCCGTCGTGTCGCCCCAAAGGGCGAGAACGTCGGCCACCTGCCCGGCTTCGGCCCCGAAATAGTCCCGGACGTTGTCCCGGCCGATTTCGATGTCTTTGGCCGGATTGTAAACGGATGTCGTGTCGTCGACCGCCTGAAGAAGATCCTTGTCCGTGGTCACGATGAGGGTCCGGAAACCGAGAGAGGCGGATTTGGCGGCCAGGGTCGCCAGAACGTCGTCGGCTTCGTGCCGCTCCTGTTCAAAAAGAGGGATGCGAAGGGCCTTGAGAACATCCTTCAGAACGGGAAGCTGGACGGCCAGATCGTCGGGCATGGGCTTGCGGTTGGCCTTGTAGTCCCGGAAGATCTCATGGCGGGCCGTCGGTCCCTTGACGTCGAAGACGACACCGATGTGGTCGGGATTTTCCGCAGCCGATATTTTCCGGAGAGTCGTGATGAACCCGTAGACGGCGTTGGTCGGAAAACCCTGGGATGTCGAAAGCCCCCGGATGGCGTAATAGGACCGGTAGAAAAGCGAGTTGCCGTCGATGAGGACGATTTTCGATTTCGGCAAAATCGCGTCAGCTCTCCCCGTTCAAAATCCCGTCGAGTTTTCCGTCGGCGATGTCCTTCAAGACCGCCTGGTGCTGGTCATCCATGAGTTTTTCGATTCTGCGGGAGAGATTCAGGCTGTTGAGATAAGGCGTATAATACGATTTCCGCGAAGTCAGCAGACGCCCGGCGCTGTAGACCAGCGTCTCGACATACTGGGCGCCGGCCCCCTTGTCCTGGGTTTGGACGAGAAAAAGCGTCCGGCCGTGCTCCAGGCGGGTATGATATCCGTGCATGCGGGAAGAATAGCAAACCCCGGCACGGTTGACAAGGGGGGCCAAGTTGGTATAATAAACTGCATTTTATGGACAAGACTATGCTGATCGACATCGACAATTTGCCCGTTGATGGACTGCGCCTGGAGCGGGACTTCGATTTCATGAGCGCGGACCTCGTGGAGGAAAACGCCGTGTTTCTCGACCCGGCCCGGGCCGAGGTCGAAATCCGCCCCGCCGGCGACGGGATCAGCGTCAAGGGACGCATCACGGCCCGCCTGAGCTTTGTATGCAGCCGGTGTCTGGCGCCTTTCGAGTATCCCATCGACTCCCGGTTCGACCTCGTTTTTCTGACCGACGAGCTGGACGTCCTGCAGGATGAATTGTCCGATGTCGACATGAACAGACTGTTTCTCTGCGAGCGGCGGCTGGATCTCCGCGCCCTCGTCCTTGAACAGCTCAATCTGTCCTTTCCCGGAAAGCCCCTCTGCGACGAGGCCTGCCAGGGCCTCTGCGCCGTCTGCGGGGAACTGATCGGGGGTGGGGGTTGCAACTGTTCCGTTGAGGAGTCCGATCCGAGACTCCTGAATCTCAAGCGTTTTCAAAGAGATAAAAGCTGATGCCAAATCCAAAACGACGCCATTCTCCGCAGCGGAAAGGCAAGCGCCGCACACACGACGCGCTGTCTCTTCCTTCATTCTCGGTTTGCTCCAACTGCGGTAATCCCAAGCTGCCCCACCGCGCCTGTCCGGAATGCGGGTTCTACAAGGGGCGGCAGGTTATCGAGGGGTCCGAAGACTGACCGGGAGCGGCGCCATGAAAATCGCCGTGGATGCCATGGGGGGGGATTTCGGCCCGCGGGTGGCCGTTGAGGGCGCCGTTCGCGCGTCCCAGGATTTCAACATCGAAGTCCTTCTTGTCGGCGATGAAAAGGCCATTTGCAAGGAATTCGACAAACTCGGCGGACGCCGGACCCTTGTGACCATTGTCGATGCTCCGGATGCCATCGGCATGGGCGAGGGTCTTCTGGCCTTCCGCCGCAAGAAGAAATCCTCCATCCGCGTCGGCGCCGAGCTCGTCCGCAGCGGCCAGGCCGGCGCCTTTGTTTCCATGGGCAACACCGCCGCCGTCGTCTCTATTTCCCGAAAGGTGATCGGCGCTCTTCGGGGCGTGGATAAACCCGCCCTGGCGCTGCTGGCTCCCGGGGCCGCGGGACTGACCCTGCTGATCGATGTCGGGGCCAATGCCAATTGTCTGCCCCACCACCTCGTCCAATTTGCGGTCATGGGCAAGACGTTCATGGAGACGGCCATGGGATTGAAAGATCCCCGTGTCGGCCTGATGAGCATCGGCGAGGAAGACAACAAGGGAAACGATCTCACCCGGGACACGTACGAAATGCTGCAGGACTCCCCCCTCCGATTCGTCGGAAACATCGAAGGCAAGGATCTTTATTCCGGCAAGGCCGATGTCGTCGTCAGCGACGGATTTACGGGGAACGTGGCCCTGAAGGTTTCCGAGGGGGTTGTCGACACCCTGGTGTCCATGGCCCGAACGGAAATCATGAAGAATTTTTTCGCCAAGATCGGGTTCCTGCTGATGAAAAGAAACCTCAAGAAGGTTTACAAGAAGCTGGATTATTCCGAATACGGAGGCGCTCATCTCCTGGGACTCAACGGCGTCTGCATCATCGGCCACGGGCGGTCCAATGCGACGGCGGTTCGGAATGCCGTCCGCAACAGCGGGCGGTTTGTCATGGAAAAGATCCATGAACGCATCCAGAACGAATTGCCCCGTTTCGAAAAGGCCTGGAAAGGGGCAGGAGGGTAAGATGCCGTTCCAAGGAAAAATCGCCATCGTCACGGGCGCTTCTCAGGGAATCGGCGAAGCCGTGGCCCTTGAACTGGCCGGGAAAGGCGCTTCGGTCGCCCTGGTGGATATCCGCAGGGACGGCATGGAAACCGTCGCCCAAGCCGTCCGGGAGCTGGGGCGTCCGGTGTCCGTCCACGAAGCCGACGTGGCTCATCCCGAAAGCGCCGGCCGGGTGATCCAGGAAGTTCTGGACGCCCACGGCCGCATCGATTTTCTCGTCAACAATGCGGGGATCACCCGCGATACCCTGCTCATGCGGATGAAGGACGAGGATTGGGACGCCGTGATGAACGTCAACCTCAAGGGCGTGTTTCTGTTCTCCCGCGCCGTCATCCGGACCCTGCTGGCCAACCGGTCCGGGCGCATCGTCAACATCGCGTCCGTCGTCGGCGTCATGGGCAACGCCGGGCAGGCCAACTACGCCGCCTCCAAGGCGGGCGTCATCGCGCTTTCCAAATCCCTGGCCCGGGAAGTCGCCGCGCGGGGCATCACGGTCAACTGCATCGCCCCGGGATATATCCAGACGGCCATGACCGACCGCCTGCCGGAAGATGTCAAGAAAGCGTTTCTGGACATCATCCCCGCCAAGAGATTCGGGCTGCCCCGGGAAGTCGCCGCGGCCGTCTCCTATCTGCTGTCTGAAGATGCATCCTACATCACCGGTCAAGTGATTCATATCAACGGCGGCATGTACATGTGACATGGCCGTGCAACTTTAAAGGAGGAAACCATGGAAAGAGATCAACTCATCAAGAAAGTCAAGGCCATCGTCTCCGACAAGCTGAGCATCGGCGAAGACCAGGTGACGGAAGAAGCCTCCTTCATCGACGATCTCGGAGCGGATTCCCTGGATACGGTGGAACTCGTCATGGCTCTCGAAGATGAATTCGGACTCGATATCCCCGACGAGGACGCCGAAAAACTGACAACGGTCGGCAAGGCGCTCGACTACATTCTCGCCAACGCCAAGTAACCGGGACCGTTCTTTTCGCATGTCCGGCAGCGGAACGAAACCGCGGCCCATTTCCGAAAAGCGGGTCGTCGTCACCGGGATCGGCCTGGTGACGCCCCTGGGGGTGGGTACGCAGAAAAATTGGGAAGCCCTCCTTCGGGGGGAAAGCGGCATCCGGCCGATTACGCGGTTCGATGCCGCGAGATACGACAGCCGTATCGCGGGGGAAGTTCAGGGCTTCGACCCCCTGGACTTCATCGACCGGAAAGAAATCCGGAAGATGGACCGGTTCATTCAATATGCCCTCGCCGCGGCCCAATTGGCCGTCGACGACTCCGGTCTTTCTTCCGGGAACATCGAAGGCGAGCGGAACGGCGTTTACGTCGGATCGGGAATCGGCGGCATCGGGTCGATCGAAGAGACCCACAAAACACTCCTGGAAAAAGGGCCGGAGCGGGTTTCACCCTTTTTCCTGATTCAAACCATCATCAACGAGGCCTCGGGACAGATCGCCATCCGCTTCCAGGCCAAGGGGCCCAACTGTGCCTCGGTCACGGCCTGCAGCTCGGGCACGCATGCGATCGGCGATTCCTTCCGCATCATCGCCCGCGGCGACGCCGACATCATGATCGCCGGGGGGGCCGAGGCGCCCATCACGCCGATAAGCGTGGCGGGTTTCACGGCCATGAAGGCGCTGTCCGTGAGAAACGACGATCCGGCCGCGGCCTCCCGCCCGTTCGATGCCGAACGCGACGGGTTCGTCATGAGTGAGGGCGCGGGCATCCTGATCCTCGAAGAACTGGAACGGGCCCTGAAAAGAAACGCCCGCATCTACGCCGAAATCGTCGGCTACGGCATGACCGGAGACGCCTATCACGTGGCGGCGCCTGCGGCCGACGGCGACGGCGCGGTCCGGGTCATGATTCGGGCTGTCGAGGACGCCGGCATTTCCCCCGAGTCCGTGACTTACATCAACGCTCACGGCACGTCCACGCCCTATAACGACAAGACCGAAACGCTGGCCATCAAGCGTGCCTTCGGGGACCATGCGGCGCGCATCGGCGTCAGCTCTTCGAAATCGATGACCGGCCACCTTCTGGGAGCGGCCGGCGGGATCGAGGCCGGTATCACGGCGCTCTGCATTCAACACCAGGTCATGACGCCGACCATCAATCAGCAAACGCCCGATCCCGACTGCGACTTGGACTATGTTCCGAACGCGGCGCGGCCGGCCGAAATCATTTATGCCCTGAGCAACTCTTTCGGCTTCGGGGGAACCAACGGCTCGCTCTGCCTGAAGCGGTTCGAACAATAGACCGGGCCGGCGTCTAGACATAAGGAGGGACAACGATGAACATTTCCGTCTTGGTCAAACGCGTTCCCGATACGGAATCCCGGATCCGCATCCGTCAGGATGCGCCGGGGATTATCGAGGACGGCTTGAACTTCGTGATCAGCCCTTACGACGAATATGCCATGGAGGAAGCCCTGCGCATCCGGGAAGCCCGGGGCGGGCTGGTGCGCGCCGTCTCGATCGGACGGGAGGACGCCTCAACCGTGCTCAAGAAATGCCTGGCCATGGGAGCCGATGAAGCCGTCCTTGTCCGGGACGATCTTCCGGAGACTTACGACGGCCTGCGGACGGCCCGGATCGTCGCCCGCGCGGTGGAGAAAAAATTCCCGGATGCCGACCTTCTTCTTTTCGGCCGCCAGTCGGTCGGCGCCGATAATGCTCAGGTTCCGGGCATGACGGCCGAACTTCTGGGATGGCCCCATGTCGGTGTCGTCACGAAGATCGAATGGGGCGACGGCGAGGCGACCGCCTTTCGCGAAATCGAGGGCGCTTTGGAAAAAGTCCGGTTCTCGCTGCCAGCCGTCCTCAGCGCCCAGAAAGGACTGAACGAACCCCGCTACGAAACCCTCAAGGGTATCATGGCCGCGAAGAAAAAACCCATCCCCGTGATCACGCTCGAAGAACTCGAATTGACGGCCGAGGATCTGGCGCCTTCCATCACGGCGGTCGAACTATCGGCGCCCTCCGTAAGGAAGGCGGGGACGATCCTCGAGGGGGATCCCGTCGAGGCCGCCCGTCGTCTGGTCGAAATTCTCCACGGCGAAGCCAAGGTTTTTTGAGGAAACGAAGATGATCTGTGTATTCATCGAAATCAGAGACGGAAAAATCAAGAAAAGTTCGCTCGAAACCCTGGCCGAGGCCCGGCGCAGGGCGGATGAGCTAGGCTGGCCGGCCGCCGCGGTGCTGGCGGGATCGGGGGTGGAAAAGTTCGCTCCGGAGCTTTTCCCCCACGGTGCGTCGAAAGTCTACGTGATCGACGACCCCTCTCTCGAACACTATGCTCCCCAAGCTTGCGCGGCCGCTCTCGCCGAGATGACCGCCATGGCTTCACCGAAGGCGATATTTTTCGCCGCCTCGGCCCTGGGTCGCGATCTGGCGCCCCGTCTTGCGGCTCGTCTGGGCGTTGGGCTGGCATCGGACTGCACCGGCCTCTCCGTCCGGGATGGGAAGCTCCTTTATACTCGTCCCGTCTATGCCGGGAAAGCCCTGCTGACCCTGGAAGCGAACGGCTCTCCTGCGATGGCCACCCTGCGGCCGAATGTCTTCCCACTTCTCTCCGAGCCGGCGGCCGCTCAGGGCGAAATCGCGTCGGTTCCCGTTCAAATCGACCCGGCGTCCGTCAAGGCCCGGGTCATCGAAAAAGTGAGTGAGGACGGCGCCGAAATCGACGTCAGCGAGGCCGACATCATCGTTGCCGGCGGCCGGGGTTTGAAAGGACCCGAAAACTTCACCCTGTTGAAGGAGCTGGCCGCTCTTCTCCCGAAGGCGGCCGTCGGCGCATCGCGGTCGGCCGTGGACTCCGGTTGGATCGGGCACCAGCATCAGGTCGGGCAGACCGGAAAAACCGTTTCGCCCAATCTCTATATGGCCTTCGGTGTCTCCGGCGCGATCCAGCATCTGGCCGGGATGTCATCCTCAAAGTATATCGTCGCGGTGAACAAGGATCCCGAAGCGCCGATCTTCAGAGTCGCCGATTACGGCATCGTCGGCGACCTCTTCGAAGTCATTCCCGCACTCAAGGCAGCCCTCATCAAACTCTTCTCCGACTCTTAGGAGAAGCTGTGCGTCATAACGCCGTTTTTGTTTCTTTTCCCTATCCGGCGTTATGACCCTTCGGGCGAGCCGATCTCACCACACCGATTTCGTCCCGGCCTGCTCGACGTAGCTCAACTACGCCTGCGCAGTCCGAGACTCATCGCTGCGGCAATCTCGACTCGCGCACAGCCTCTCCTCTTCCCAGGGCAGTGCGTTAAAAGAGCCGGGTTTTTCTTTATTGCATCAATGGCAGACCGCAATACGTATGCTCACCTAAATAGTGTGTATGGAAATCATAAGTATCCCAACAAGCAAGCACATATTCACATTGACAGAGCCAGGAAAACCCGGGGATTAAACACTCACAAAACCACTTTGCATAGCCTCCACAACCACCTAAGTCCTGACAAAGGAATTCACAATCCTGAGATGCAGTGTTATCAGCCCAATCTAAAGTGCAAGGACGCCCCCACCATCCAATTAGCACATCAGATTGAAGCACACATAGGAATAATATCAGGACCGGTATAAAGAACCTACAAACTCTTTTACTCAAAGTTACCTCCTATTCGGTATTTTATTAAAGTGCTTCTGTCCTTCTTCAATGCATATAAAAAACCCTTTCCATCGGAAACAAAAGGCGGAAAAAGATCATCGCTTGCAACAAGCGTATCCATGTGCTGGCCTGATTGAAGATAACGGTATATCACATAGTTATTTGCGCCCTTGAAATAACCCAGGCAAATATTCCCTAGGTTGTCGAGATAAAGTGAAAAAGGAAGGATTGTCGCCGTCGCACTTTTTCTTTTAAGTAGGGAGGCTCTTTTTTTAAAATCCTGAAAGAAATCCCTGTTTTGTTTTAGTGAAAATTCTCTGATCAATGAGTGTTCCCGATCATAGATAGATACGGATAGAGTATAATTGGAAATAATAACCAAGTGATCGTCTTGAGATATTGCTTTTTTCAAATCAAATTCACTAACTAATCTCTTTTCCGCCGCGGGCCGAACATTATAAAATTCTGAATGGAAATGCCGGTTCGATACAAAAAAGCCATCTTTGTGAGCGAAACTCTCATCGAAACACTGAATTAAATTTCCTCCCTCGTAGGTGACCAAATAGATGTTCCCATCGGAATTCACAAGGGGAGTGTCCAGGATTCTTATCTTTCGACTCCTGGGCGCATTGAAGCTCTTTTCAAATAAGAATGATTTTGAAAATACGGAAAATCGTTCATTGCCTTGATCATAGACATAGAGCTTTTCATTATTCCCATAACTGATCTTGAGGGGGGCTGAGAGCGGGCTAGCCGTGAATTCGCCGGGCCCTGTCCCGGCCGCCCGACCGTATCGATATGTTCGCCGTAAGGATTGAACTTGAATATTTTATTCCACCCCGAATCAGCAACGATAAGGTTGTCGGTCCGATCGCAACATATTGATGAAATATTCCAGAAAAGCTGTGGCCCGCTAGTTGATTCGAAGCCCTCAATTTCAAAAATCTTTTCGAGTTTCTTCACGGGTACTTGTTCATGTCTATTGTCTTTATCACAGGATAGACAAACAAAGTACGAGAACAACACGGTGGAAAGCACGGCAATCTGCTTGTTGGTTAACCTGAATTTCCTTCGAATGGTCATCTTCGCCTCTTCCGGGATCTTCCCTGGTAAACTCAATCTCCAAACAATCCTTACGTAATTTTTAATGACCTCGATTCAGGTTCGGTAAGTCTGTTTGTGCTGACAGCATGAATGTTTGACCATATCTTTGACTTTCGCCATTCATTTAAAATACCGAGCCATTGTTGAAGCATCAAGCCTAACGATATCACCGGGCTCTTCAGAAAATGTTATACGGCCCCTGCTATTTAAAATGATGAAGTAGGGATCAATATAGTATTTATAAAGCAAAGATTCTTCAAACATTGAATCTTTATCTGTATCTGAGAAAATCCCTACGGTTACTTTTTGAGGGATATCGTACCTCTCAATAAAATTGTTGACCTCGCTAATCTCGTTTCTGCTGCTGAAAAGGATCATGATCAAAGGGGTTTCCTGAGATGTTTCTGGGAAGCCATATCCATTCATTAAGGAGACCCGTATTTGCGGGAGGCAGGACAAGCATACGGATAGAAACAAATGAATAATTGACGGTCTCTCACGAATTGTTTGTCTTATGCATTCAATGTGTTGTGTCCTGACATTCATATAGAATGATTGTTTTAAGATGATTTCAAGCGATGAATCAGAAAAAGCCGGCATTTTCTGCCCTTCATCGAACAGATGCGTTGTAATGAGCGAGTATATTGTCGGATTGTTTAGGTTATTATGCTTGATTCTTATTTTGAATGATTTATCGATGAGGATTAGGTCATTGAGGTTTGCGTGAAAAATGGAGGCAATATACCCGTCGTCATCTACTACCGGTGCAGAAAAATGTTCTTGTCGGATTGAGTTGTCTTTTCCCAATGTATTGATAAAGACCAGACGGAAATTATATTTTTGAAGCCTTGTGAATAATGAGTCAAGAAAATGCAAACCTTCCAAATCATGCTTATTAAACCTGGAAAAACGGAGCACAATCACATTCCCAAGAAAATCCCTGAGATTGAGAGTCTCTGCCGCTGAAAGAGGGATTGGAATATCAGGACAATCTTTGACAGGATAAGAAACCTCTTCAAAATGAATAGGTTCGAATTGAAAAGAAGTTCCAATTGCATGACCCTTCTTGGGGTTATCTTTTGATAAATACAGAAACATGCCTCCTGCATACAGAAGCACAAGAAGAAAGATTAGAGAGAGCTTAATAGTATTCAAGCTACCCCAATTTGACCACATAAGATGTCTTTGCTGATTCTCCTGTAGAAAAACCCATTCTCAAAAAAATTTACTCTATTTCAAAGTATGAGCAAAATACATGCTGGCCGATCGACATGTCGTCGCGATCATGGAAAACAGGCGGGGCCGGAATCTGTAGCTGTGCGGCGGATAAGCATTTTTACTCGGCGGTCAACCGAATTGCGAAAGATTTAAGTCAGGATATCCGCTGCCTGAACTTGACAATATCAGGTGGAAAAGCTTCATGGAACCTCAACCCGAAGACAGCGTCTTCCGTGATCTTGAGGATTCCGAAAGCATCTGTGGTGGTTTTGTGGATGAAGCGGCCGTGATCGTCGAATACCTCGATGAACATTTTTCTTGTCTTGAAGAAAGAATCTCCGGAGGGCAAGCTGACTGCAAAGATGTTCCCCTCGGCATCCCCATCAACGAGAATAAAGCGGGTTGATGTGTCTGCTGCCTCCAGGCTCTTTTCGATAACGAAAAGAGGCTCCCCATAGGGATCCAGAATGGAAAGCTTATTATCGGATGATTCACAATAAATAAAACCACGGTTGTTGAGGGCGCCCAAAAGAAAATCCGGATGATTGGCGAAGTCTGCAACGCTTCTCGTTGTTTGGGAAGGGATCTGTTTCGGCGGCGGCAACAAGGCCAGAGTCCTCTGCTTATTCATGTTGTTGTCATAGATAGCTATTTCCTGTCCTTTGTGTCCAAACGTCTTTGCCAAAATGCCGCCTCCGGCTGTGAAGAAGAACTGTGCAACATATTCCGTCAAAACCATGGTCCTTAATAAATCGCTCTGATGTGCGAAGACATTCATTCGCCTTTTTCTTCTATCATGTTTCATGACTTGAACAATATGGAAGTTGCCATCAGGGTCCAGAGCAAAGGCAACGGCTTCGGTCAATTCTCCGGAACCGCGGCCTTGTTTTCCTATCGACCTGAGATATCGTCCCCTATAATCGAAGACCCGGACACATCCTTCCAGCTTGTCCAGCACAAGGATATTTCCTTTGCTGTCGATCTTGAGATCCGTGATTAATCCTCCAAGGGTGTATTCTCCTTCGCGCTTCCCGGGTATGACGAAATCCTCGTCCAGAATCCATTCCTGTTCTATGGGTCGCGAAGAAATGGTATTCTCGCTCTTTTCCTGGATCTCGGATACAGGCTTATCCGCCCGGCAGCAAAACAACACCAACAACCCCAATACCGGAAAAATAATATTTTTCATAATCACCTCCCGCGGGATTTCAAATTACATGGGATAATGATTGATGTCAAGATTACGTTCTTCATCTCGGAGAGACGCCGGTCCAGGATGGCCGTCGCGGCGATCTCGTCTCCCGCAAGGAGACTCTCTCTGGATGATTGGGGTGGCCGGGGATGCCTGAAGCGACCATGGGAGGGTTTAGCCTTCATGAGCCGTTCCGGCAAGGAAAGCGGTCCACGAGAGCGTAGTGATGCTACGTCGAGTGGGCTGCGACGAAGCCGGAATGGTGAGATCGGCTCGCCCGAAGGGGAAAAAGCGCCGGCATATAACTGAGGGGAAAAACCCGGCTCTTTTTCCGCACGGCTTCGGCAAGCCTGGATTATTCACGAGTCGAGGCGGCTGCAGATGCAAGGCGCGGAGGGTGAAGCTGTACTCCCAGGCTAAAAGAGTTCGAGGAGGAGCTGGTTCTTGGACGACCGCTCCTCTCCGACGCTGGTGACGAAGATGGCCGGCTTGTCCATGACCGGGCACTTGTTTTCGCAGACGCCGCAGCCGATGCAGAGATCGAGGTCGATAACCGGCCCCATCTGGGTCACGATGCTCCCGTCCGGAAGCTTGGCTTCGACCTCGACGAGCTTGATGGCCTTGGGTGACGTCGGGCAGTGCTCCTCACAGACGATGCAGGGTTTTCCGAAAACGTAGGGAATGCAACGGCTCTTGTCCACCCATGATGTACCGATCTTGACATCGACTTTTTCCTCGACGGTCAATTCACGGATGGCGCCCGTGGGACAGACCTGGGTGCAGAGCGAGCAGTAGTACTCACAGTATCCGATCTTCGGAACGAGCATGGGCGTCCAGATCCCTTCCGGTCCGGCTTCCGACAGTGTCGGCTGCAGCCCGTTGGTCGGGCAGACCTTCATGCACGCGCCGCATTTGACGCAGGTTCGCAGGAAATCCTCTTCCGGCAGCGATCCGGGAGGCCGGATGAGCTTTTCGGAGGCCCGTTTTCGGGCGGGCGTGATCCGGAACAGGGGGGCCGCCGCGAAGCCGAGAAATGTGGTCAGGACAAGCTTTCTTCTGGACAGGTCGATCCCGGTCATTTTCGCCGGTGCCGGCTTCAGAGGAAAGCTGATGGCGGCCGTCGGACAGATCGCCGCGCAGGTCTGGCAATACACGCACTCCGAGCTTTTCCATTCGGCATTGGGGAAGGGTGTGGCCTGGGTTTCGCAGTGGAGATTGCAAAGTCCGCATTTGATGCATTTGTCTTCATCGATGCGGAGTTTGAAGATGTTCCATCGGGAAAAGAGCCCCAGAAGAGCGCCCAGCGGACAGAGATACCGGCACCAGAAACGCTCTTTCCAGGCGTTCAGCATGACGGCTCCCGTCAAGAGAAGCCCGATGAACAGACCCTGCAGAAAAATCGTGTTGAACATCATGTTTTCGACGAATTGGCCGAGACTTCGGCCGGCCGTGGTCATTCCCGTTCCATAGAGAACGTCGAGAACCGCGTCCGCGCCGAAAGCCAGGAAGGGAAAGACGGCCAGAGTAAACGATCGATAGAGAAAAGATAGGGGATCGAGATATCCTACGAGATTCAAGGTGAAAAGCGAGCCGGCCAGGACGAAGACGAGCACGACATACTTCCAGGCCAGCCCGGCCTTCCCGTCGTTTTTCGGCTTCAGAAAACGGGCTTTTTTAAAAACCCAGGAAAAGAACTGATGAAGCGTGCCCAGGGGGCAGGCCCAGCCGCAAGCGACACGTCCCAGGATCAGGGTGACCAACAGGGTGATGCCCGCCAACAGGAAAGAGGCGAAGAAGACCCGGGTCGCGATAAACGTCGTCAGTCCCAGCAGAGGATCGAAATGGAAGAAGCGCTCGACCGGACCGATATAATCGTCCCCGGGATAATGGGTGACGGCCATGAGATAAAGGAAAAGGAAGAAGAAAGCGGCCTGGATCGCGACGCGAAGAAGCTGAAAGACCCGGTGTTTTTTAGATCGTTCGTTTTTCAATGTGCAGGCTCCCCAAATCAAGTTGCCCCAGACCGCGATCCTGTCCCATCTTGATAAAGGGCAGGTCCTTGGGGTCGATATCGAACAGCGACGCGCCCACGGCTTCCACCGCCACGGGATCGACGCCGGCGGCGACGGTTTTCTTGAGTTCGGTATCCGAAATGCGGCCTCCCTGCGGGCCGTTGCGGATGAGAATGCGGTAGCCGTCGAGAACGGTCAGGGCGGGCTTGAAAAAGGCGGCCAGATCGACCACGGCCTTGTCGATGTCCTGATGGAGTTGGTTCCGGGCCCCGGCGATACCGCCCAGCCAGTTCTTCATCCCCAGGGTCAGCCGGCAGAGGCTATGGTGCTTGGCGATGGGAACGTTGATGAGGACGTCGGTTTCGATGACATCGAGAAGCACATCCCATTCCTTGATCCATTCGCCGCCGATCGGCATCTTCCGGACCCGCCGCTCGTCCATGAAGATGACCCGGGCGCCCGCCTGGCGGGCGGCTTCCTGGATTCCCGAACGGACATAGCAGCGCTTGGCTTGGTTGGTGGTGTTGTCGATGACTACGGCCTCTTTCGCGCCGGCTTCCAGGGCCATTTCCACGACGGCGGCCACGACGTCCGGATTCGTGTTGGCGGCCATTTCCGGCGTCCGGTCCCAGCCGATGTTGGGTTTGACGACGACGCGGGCGCCCCGGGAGACGAAGCGCGACATGCCGCCGATGAGCGAGACGGCCTTCTTCGTCAATTCGGCCGGGGATTCGCCCTCGACATATCCGATGTCCGGCAACCCGGCCTGGAGAGGATACAGGCGCAGCGGTGTGCTTGCGGCCAGTCCTCCCAAGGCGATGTTTCTGATAAATGTCCGTCGTTTCATCATAGTGTTTTATCCTTTCCCAAAGACTGGATGTAGTCGAGGATTCCGGCGTGAATGCCCCGGGCGATGGCTTGCCGGTATTGCGGCGTCTTCAGCCGCGCTTCCTCCCGGGGATTGCTGAGGTGGGAAACCTCGACCAAGACCGACGGCATGTCGCCGCCGATGAGAACCCAGAAAGGCCCGCCCTTGGTGCCGAGGTCGCGCACGGGATTGTACGACTTGGCCAGGGTCTGAACCAGATGTTTTTGAATTCTTTCGGCCAATCCCCGCGACTCGTAGATCTTGCTGTTTTGAACGATCTGCTGGATGATGCCCCGCATCTGGCCGATATTTTTTGTGGAGGTGGCGTTTTCCCGGGCGGCGAGTTCGTTGACGGCGGGGTCGGGGCTGATGTTGAGATAAAACGTCTCGATGCCTTCGCGCTTTTCGTTCCGGCTGGCGTTGACATGAATCGAGACGAAGATGTCGCCGGCTTTCTGGTTGGCGATGACCGGCCTGTCTTCCACGCGGATATAGACATCGCTTTCCCGTGTGAGGATCACCTGGAGGTCTTTGTTGCGGGACAGGAGATTTTTAAGCTCCTGGGCGATTTCCAGAGCGACATCCTTTTCCTTAAGGCCGCTTTTCCCTATCGCGCCGGGATCGCGCCCGCCGTGACCCGGGTCGATGATCACGGTCCGGACCCCGAGTCCGAGCTGGCGGGCCATGGAATAGCCCGTGGCCAATGGATCGGGCGGGGTCGTGACGGCGGACGGTTGTCCTCTCCGGGGGGTGATGTCGATCACGAGGCGGAACGGATCGAAGATGTGGTAGACCCGGTAGGAATCGACGCGGGAGAAATCGATGTCGGCCGTCATGCGGACCGTGGATGGGGATTTTTGGGCGATGCGGATCTGGCTCAGGTAGTCCGTCTTGACGGGATAGCCCTGATTGTGAAGAAGAGGGTTGAGCCGGGCCTGAAGGACGTCAACATAAATGCGATCGGGCGCGCGTAGATCGCCCGACGAGTATTCGCGGAGTTCTCCGATATCGAGGACGATCCGGGTGAAGTTCGGATGGGTGTGATAGCGGATGTTGACGATCTCGATCCGCTGGTCGTCCTGGACGGACCCGGCCGTCGACAAGGCCGCCATCAGAATCAGAACGGCCGCCGCACCGGATTTGCGCGCAGACATCGTCATCATTTTTTCTATTTTACAGAAGGCCGCCCGGCTTGTCCATTGCGTTATAAGAGGGATCGCCCGGCCGGCCCACGTCGGCAGTTTCGCCATCGGCTTTCTGCTGGTGCGGAACCTGGCCCGTTCCCGGCGGCTTTCATGACAGGGTTCGCCCCGGATCGGATCAGGCGCCGTATTTTGTGAGCTTGAGGGCGTGGGCCAGCATCAGGGGCATGGCCCGCATGGAGGGAAAGCGGCCGAGGATGCCGCCCGCGCAGGCTCTCTCCGTGAAAATCTCGACATCGTCTTTTCCGGCCGTCGCCGCATGGAGAAGGAAGGGATTGGGGTGCCAGGAATGCCCTTTGAGAAGAGACGGCGTCGAGTGGTCCGAAGTCACAACCAGAACGTCCGGCTTGAGCGCCCGAAGACGCGGGATGAAGGCGTCCATCTCCTCGATGGCCGCCGTCTTGGCGGCGAAATTCCCGTCTTCCCCCGCTGAGTCGGTCTTTTTGTAGTGGATGTAGAAGAAGTCGTGCTCTTGGAAACGGGCTTCGAGCGTGTCGAAGAGGTCCGTCGTTTTTTCCCCGGTTTCGAGGACGGTCATGCCCAGAAGCCTGGCCAGGCCCCTGTACATCGGGTAACCGGCGATCGCCGCCGGACGCAGCTTGAACAGATCGGTCATGGACGGGATGGACGGGAAACGGGAGAATCCCCGGAGAAGCGCGGCATTGGCCTTCGGTTCTTTTTCCAGAAGCCGGGCGGCGTCGTCGAGAAAGCGGTTGACAACCTCCGCCGTATCACGGGCTTCGGGGGCCAGAGCGGAGGCCGCCTGGGGGGGGCGGTCCTCCTTCTGAGGATCGGCGTCACTCAAGGCGTCGGACAGGTCCGGAGCCGTGAAGCGGGCGACGAAACGGTGTTCGCGGCCTGGGAACACGGAGACGGCGATCCCGTCCCGCTTTGGAAGATTGTCGTTGAGGAAGGCGCAAATCCGGACGTTCTCCTCGGTCGGGATGCGGCCGGCGCGGCGATCGACGATCCGGCCGTCCCGCAGTGTGGCGAAATTGCCCCGGGCCACGAGATCGTTCCGGCCGACTTCGACCCCCGAGCCGAGAGCTTCGAGAATGCCCCGGCCGAGCCGACGGCGCAGGGGGTCGTACCCGAAGAGCGAAAGATGGGCCGGGCCGCTGCCCGGGGTGACGCCCATGAGGACGGGATCGGTGAGGCCGCAGACGGAATCGCGGGCCAGAGCATCCAGGTTCGGCGTCCGCGCGGTCTCGAGTTCGGTTGCGCCGTCGACGGGCAGGCCGCCCAATCCGTCCATGACGAGAAGAACGATCCGGGTGTCCGTTGTCTGCGACAGTTCGGCGGCCAGGGTTTCCCAATCCATGATGAAAACATTATAAAGCGGACCGCTCCGGAAGACAAGATTCACCCTTCTCACGGGACGGCCGCTCTGCTAGAATCAATGGCGATGGACAGCCCCTTCATTCACCTGCACAATCATTCCGAATACAGCATTCTCGACGGCTGCATGAAAGTCGCGGACCTGGTTGAGGCGGCCTATGTCCGGAAGATGCCGGCCGTCGCTTTGACCGACCACGGCAATGTCTTCGGCGCGCTTCAGTTCTTCAAGGAAGCCAAGGCCCGGGACATCAAACCCATCCTCGGCTGCGAAATCTATGTCGCGCCCAAGAGCCGGTTCGATAAAAAACCCATGCCGGACGAAAACGGCCATTCCTTCCACCTGGTGCTCCTCGTCAAGAACGACAAAGGTTATCGGAATCTCTGCCGCCTGCTCACGGCAGCCTACCTCGAAGGCTTTTATTACAAACCCCGGATCGACAAGGCGCTTCTTGCCGAGCATGCCGAAGGTTTGATCGGGCTGTCGAGCTGCCTGAAGGGCGAAATCAATGTCTGGCTGTCCCGGGGGCGGGACGACACGGCGGCCGAAACCGCCCGCGCCTACGCCTCCTTTTTCTCTCCGGGCGACTTCTATATCGAGCTGATGGACCACGGCCTCCCCGAACAGAAGGCCAACAACCCGCGGCTCATCTCCCTGGCCCGGGATCTCGGCCTGCCCCTGGTGGCGACAAACGACATCCACTTCTTGAAGAAGGAGGATGCCTCGACTCAGGATATCCTGATCTGCATTCAGACGAACCGCAAGCTCACCGACCCGGACCGAATGCGCTTTGCCGGCAATGCGTTCTATTTCAGATCGGCCGAGGAGATGGCCGAGCTTTTTGCGGACGTCCCCGAGGCGTTGCGCAATACCGCCCGCATTGCCGCCACCTGCGATTTCGATTTTCCCGCCAAATCCTACTACCTGCCGAATTTCCAGCCTCCGGAAGGCCGCGCCCTGGGCGAATATTTCGAAACGACGGCCCGGGAAGGTCTGGCCGCCCGATTGGCGGCCCGGGCGGCGAAAAACCCCGAGGGGAATAACGGTCGGGCTGAAGAGGCCTATTACGACCGATTCGAAAAAGAGATCAAGCTGATCAAGCAATTCGGTTTCGAAGGGTATTTCCTGATCGTCTGGGATCTCATCCGCACAGCCCGCGCCAAGAAGATCCCGGTGGGTCCGGGTCGTGGTTCGGCGGCGGGCAGCCTTCTGGCCTATTGCCTGAACATCACCCAGATCGATCCCCTGGAATACGATCTTCTTTTCGAACGATTCCTCAATCCCGAACGGATCAGCCTTCCCGATATCGACATCGATTTCTGTGCCCGGCGCCGCGAAGAGATCATCCACGATATCACCGAAAAATACGGCCGGGAAAACGTGTCCCAGATCATCACCTTCGGAACCATGGCCGCCCGCCAGGCGATCCGCGACGTCGGCCGGGTTTTGGAGCTGCCCCTTCCCGAAGTCGACCGCATCGCCAAGATGATCCCTTCAGCCGGCCCGAATTCGACCATCGAAGACGCACTCAGGGCCATCCCCGAACTGCGGGACCTGGGGGAAAAGAATCCTCTGGTCTCCAAAACGCTGGAGAACGCGCGAAAACTCGAAGGTCAAGTCCGCCATCCCTCCATCCATGCCGCGGGTATCGTCATCACGCCGACGCCGATCGTCAACTATGCTCCGCTCTATCAGTCCGCCAAGGGGGAAATCACCACCCAATTCCCCATGCAGGACGTTGAAGCCATCGGCCTGCTGAAGATGGACATCCTCGGCCTTCGCAACCTCACGGTCATCGACGACACCCTGGCCCTTGTCGAGAGAGACACCGGCGTCCGCCCCGACATCGACGCCGTGCCCCTGGATGACGCCAAGACCTTCGTGGTCTTTCAGTCGGGGAACACCGACGGCGTCTTCCAATTCGAAAGCCCCGGGATGAAGGATCTTCTCCGAAGCTTCAAGCCCGAGGATTTCCGCGATCTCATCGCCCTCAACGCCCTCTACCGTCCCGGACCGCTGAAAAGCGGGCTGACCGACGAGTTCATCCGGCGCAAAAACAACCCGGAACGAACGGTCTACGAGATTCCCGAACTCGAACCCATCCTCCGGGAAACCCGGGGCGTCATGGTTTACCAGGAACAAGTCCTGCGGATTGCCTCGGATCTGGCCGGGTTTTCGCTGGCCGAGGCCGATCTTCTCCGCAAGGCGATCTCGAAAAAAGTCGACAAGATCATGCGGGAGCAGCGAGCCAGGTTCATCCAGGGCGCCAAAAAGAAAGGAATCAGCCAGGTCAAGGCGGGCCGGATTTTCGACCAGATCCGGAATTTCGCCGAATACGGATTCAATAAATCGCACAGCGCCGCCTATGCCTACCTGGCCTATAAAACGGCCTATCTCAAGGCCCACTATCCGCTTCATTTTCTTGCCGCCCTGCTGACATCCGAGGCGGAGCGGGGCGCGACGTCTCAGGTGGTCAAGTATGTCGCCGAATGCCACGAGATGGGCATCGCCATCCTGCCCCCGGACATCAATCGGAGCGACTATCCTTTCACCGTGGAAGGCGACGCCATCCGCTTCGGCCTGGCCGCCGTCAAGAATCTGGGAGAAACGTCCGTGCGGGACATTCTTGCGCTCAGGCGGACCCTCGGATCCTTTCAATCGCCCTTTGACCTTTTCCAGGATGCCGGCACCAGGAGCGTCAACCGCAAGGCGCTCGAAAGCCTGATCAAAGCGGGAGCGTTCGATGCCCTGGGTTGGCGGCGGGCGCAAGGCCTCGCCATGCTCGATACCCTGATCGATTACGCGCACGAAATTCAGAAGGCCCATGACCGGTGTCAGACCCGGCTGTTCGATACGACGATGTCCGCGGCCCCGGACATGCCTCCTGAAATCCGGAATATGGACGAGTGGGACGAACCGGCATTGCTGTCTTACGAACACGAGGCCCTGGGCTTCTATCTGTCTCGCCATCCCCTGGCCCGGTTCCGGGACCGCTTGTCGACACTGGTGTCCCACAACCTGGCGGATCTCGATGAAAACGCCGGAGCCAACGGCGAAGTCCGTCTGGCCGGAATCGTCGCCTCGATCAAGCCTCTGAAAACCCGGAAAAATGATGAACGCATGGCCTCCTTCATTCTGGAGGACATGACCGCACGGGCCGACGTCGTGGCCTTTCCGGAATGCTTCGCCCGCTACGGGGCCTGTCTTCATGAAGGCCGTCTGGTCTGGGTCCGGGGCAAATGTTCCGGAGAAGGCGAAAGGCGGCGGATCGCCGCCAGCCGGATCCTGTCTCTGGATGAGGCCTTCATCAGCCAGGCCAAGCGGGTGGTCATTCGGGTCTTTCTTCCCGGCATGGAGAAGCCCGTTTTATCGGAACTGAAAACCGTCCTCGAAAAACATCCCGGCAAGTGTCCGGTTTTCTTCGACCTCGAAACATCCCAGGCCCTTCGGGTTTTGACCCAGTCGGCCGAAGTCCAGTCGGTCGCGCCCACGGACGATCTCATCCGGGACGTGGAGGCCATTCTGGGCGAGAACTCGGCCGCCATCGACTACGAACCATAAGTCGGCTGTGGTTGACAGGTGTTGGGGGAAATGATTAGATTAACAGAGAACCCATCACACTTCGAGGACATGTTGCCATATAAAGTTATTGTCGCCGATCCGAGTCCGTCGACGCAGAAGGCCGTTCAAGCGGCATTCCAATATCCCCTATTCGAAATTGTGCCGTGCGACAACGGAACGGACCTCATGGAAACCGTTGTCCGGACCCGTCCCGACGCGCTGTTGGTCAATCTCTTTCTTCCGGGGGGCGACGGCCGGTCCATGGCTCAGCAAATCCGGGGCCGGGAGGAATTCAAGAATCTTCCGATTATTTTCCTGAGAGGGGCCTTCGAAGCCTTCGATGTCGATGATGAGGAAACGGCCGGCCGGGCCGTCGTCGGCAAGCCGTTCGATTCGGAGAAGCTGGCCGTCGACGTCAGGGATATGATCGACGGGGCCATGACGCCGCCGTCTCTGCCGGAGGAGCCGGATTTCGACGAAGGAAAAGGCCCGGCGGATCTGGAACAACGCATCCTCGCTCTGATCCGGCAAGAAATCCCGGCCCTCGAAAACAGAATTGAAAAAAGATTGAGCGCCCGCAGGATAATTCCGGACGATCCCGCGCGACGGCGGAGACGCGGCTGATCCCGCAGAAAAAGATTGAAGGAGTCGGGCATGACCTTCGGATCCCTCGTTTATCGCTATGACCGCATCGCCTCGACGAACGCCGTCGCCGGAGAAGCCGCAGCCCAGGGGGCTCCGGAGGGGGCGGCCTTTATTGCCGACGAACAGACCTCCGGCCGCGGCCTCAGGGGACGGACCTGGTATTCCCCCCCCGGCAAAGGACTGTATGTTTCATTCATTCTCAGGCCCGACGCGTCCCTGCATCCTCTCATCCCTCTGGCCGGAGGCCTGGCCGCAAGGCAGGCGGTTCTCGAATCGTCGGGCATCCGGACAAACCTCAAATGGCCGAACGACATCCTCTACAAGGGGGCGAAGCTCGGCGGCATTCTCGCCGAAGCCGTATTTTCCGGTTCCGATATCCAATACGCCGTCCTCGGGATCGGCCTCAACATTGACCACCGGGCTGAGGATTTTCCGCCGGAACTGGCCGGACGGGCGCTGTCGTTGAGGATGATCACGGAATCGGCGCCGCCCAGGGAAACCGTGTTTTTTGCTCTGTGCCGGGCTCTCGATGATGTCTTCGCCCGGTTGGCCGCCGGAGAGGGGGAGGAATTGGTCCGGGCGTTTCAGGCTGAAATGACATTTCAACCGGGCGCGCCGATTCGTCTGTCCGTGCCCGAAGGCGAAACGGCGGGCACCTATCAGGGGCTGACGGCCCGGGGCGGCTTGATTGTTTCCGTCAAGGGGGATGACCGGGTTTTCCATTCGGCTGAAATCTCGGCCGCTGACGGATGAATTCGGGGAGACAGGCGATGCTTTTAGCCTTCGATATAGGAAACACGACTGTGGCCGTCGGCCTTTTCCGGGGCCGCGATTTGATCAAGGACTGGAAAATCGCCTCCGATAAGGAGAAAACCAGCGACGAATACGAAGCCGTCCTGCAAACGTTGTTTCGGTTCGGGGGGCTGGATCCCAAGGACATCAACGGGGTCATCATTTCCAGCGTCGTCCCGCCGTTGACGCCGGTTTTCCAGGAGATCGGAAAGAACGTTTTCGGCTGCCGGGCTCTGGTGGTCGGCCCCGGATTGAAGACCGGCATGCCGATTCTTTATGAAGCGCCCCTTGAGGTCGGCGCCGACCGGATCACGGCGTCCATCGCGGCCTATGAGAAGTACGGAGGACCGTGCATCATTCTCGATTTCGGCACGGCCACGACATTTGATGTGGTCTCGGGCCGGGGCGAATATCTCGGCGGGGCCATCGCTCCCGGAATTCGAATCGCCGCCGAAGCCCTGTATCTGAAAACGGCCCGGCTTCCCCGGATCGAGATCCGGAAACCCCGCCGGGCGATCGGGCGGACGACGGTGGCCAGCATGCAATCGGGTCTTTACCACGGCTATGTCGGGCTTGTGACGCACACGATTGCCGAGATCCGGAAAGAGCTGGGATCGGAGGCCAAGGTCGTCTGCACCGGCGGATTCGGCGGCGAAATCGTGGGCGAAATCCGGGATATCGATGCTCACGATCCCCATCTGGTGCTCGAAGGTCTTCGTATCGTCTATGAAAGAAACCGAACAGCGGGGCCGGGGAACGGCAATGACGATCCGAGCGGCTGAGGAGGACAGGAACCGGTATTTCCGGACGATCGCCCGGGAATTTCTGAAGCGGCGCGGCGCACCCTTTTTCCTGAGTCCGCGCGACGCCGAAATCATATCCGGTTGGGAACGGCGGGGCATCCCTCTCTCCGTCGTTCTGGAAGGAATCGAACGCGCGTTCGAGAGAACGAAGCCCGGAAGGCCGGACACGGGAAAGATTCTGTCGCTGGCTTTCTGCGCGCCCAAGGTCGAGAGGGCCTTCGACATTCAAAGAGAGAAAACCGTCGGCGGGCGAAGACGGGTCACATCCACGGCGGACAAAAAACGCCCGGCCGCTCATGAGGCGGAACGCTTCCTTGCCGATCTTCCGAACCGGTTTTCGCGGTTGGCGACGCTCTACCGGGAGGGGTTGGAAATTCTGTCCCGGACCGAGGTCGATGAGGAAGCCCTTGAAGCTCTGGACGATCGCGCCGACGAAATTCTCCGTGAGGCGGCGACGCCCGAAGAAAAAGCGGAAGCGGCTGTCGACATGGCCGCCGATCGATCGGTTGACCGGGACGGGGATTCGCCGGAAATCTCTTTGCGGGCCGCCCTGATAATCAGGCGGCGGTATCGCGTGCCCTATCTCGCCTTGTTTCATTATTGACGATGGAAAAACGCATTCTGACGCTTCTCGAAAAGAATCCCGCCGGGCTCGAGTTCCAGGACATCCTGGACGGGCTCCGCTTGAAGAGGCGGGAAAAAAACGCTCTGCGGGAGTCCCTGGCCGTCATGGAAAGGGAAAAATCCCTCCGCCGCCGAGGGCGGCTCTATCTCCCCGTCCCCCGGGCGGCCGTCGTGCGCGGGGTTTTCTCCGCCGGGCCGCGGGGATTCGGTTTTGTTGCGCCGGAGGACGGCGGCGGCGACATCTTCATTCCCGCCCGGTTCGCCGCCGCGGCCGTCACCGGCGACATCGTCGAGGTCGTCCGCCGCGAGGCGGGGCGACGGGGAAAGCCCGAAGGGCGCATTGTGAAAATCGCGCGAAAAACGCGAAAAACGCTTCTCGGAATTTATCGGGAAAAGCAGGGATTCCCCTATCTTTCCGCCTTCGACAGCGCCTCTTCCGAGGAAATCCCGCTCAAATCCAAAGGCGGATTGAAGCCCGAAGAGGGGATGATCATCGAAGCCGACCGAGCCTCGCTGAAAATTACGGAGGTTCTCGGCCGGCCCGATGATCCGGGCGTCGACACGGAAACCGTCATCCGCAAGTTCGATCTGCCCGCCGCATTTCCCGCCGATGTCGTCGGGGAAAGCGAATCCGCGCGAAGCGATCCCCCCGTCGCCGACGGAAAGACCCGAAGAGATTTCACGAATTGGATGACCGTGACCATCGATGGGGAGGATGCCAGGGATTTCGATGATGCCGTCAGTTGGACTCCCCGGGAAGGCGGGGGTTGTCTTCTGGGGATTCATATCGCCGACGTCTCTTTCTATGTCGGAACGGGGACGGCTTTGGACCGGGAGGCTTTCCGGCGGGGGACAAGCGTCTATTTTCCGGATTCGACGCTTCCCATGCTACCTGAAAAGTTGTCCAACGATCTCTGTTCCCTGCGGCCCCGACGGGTCCGGCCGGCTCTGAGCGCGCTCATGGAAATCGATGAAAACGGTCGTGTGGGTCGAACCGAGTTTTGCGCCTCATTGATCCGGACGTCCGCCCGCCTGACATATACGGCCGTCGCAGCCGTTTTCGACGGCGATGAGGCGGAATCCTCAAGGCTTGGAGACATCGTCCCCCATCTTCTCGCCATGCGCGACCTGGCCCGGAAAATGAGGGATCGGCGCCGGGAAAACGGCAGCCTGGATTTCGATCTCGATGAGCCCGAGCTGATTTACCGCGGCGGGGTGCTCCAGGCTGTTGCCGCGGCCGAACGGAACGAGGCCCATCGACTCATTGAGGAATTCATGATCGCCGCGAACGTGGCCGCGGCATCTTTTCTCTCGGAAAAGGGATATTCTCTTCTCTATCGGGTTCATCCGGCGCCGGCTCCGGAGAGCCTGGAGAAGCTTAGAGAACTGCTTTCGGGATTCAGTGTGTCTTTGCCCGCCGCCGAAACGGCGACCTCCGGCAGCCTGCAGGCCGTTTTGGACAGGTTCCGGGGCCGGCCCGAGGAAAAATTCATCGGTGTTCAGGTTCTGCGGGCGATGAAGCCGGCCGTTTATTCAGAAAAAAACAGCGGTCATTTCGGGTTGGCCCTTTCCGAATATGCGCATTTCACCTCGCCCATCAGGAGGTATCCCGACCTTGTCGTGCACCGCATCATGAAGCGGGCCCTGGCCGGAAAAAAGCCGGAAAAGCTCCCTCTGGACGTGTGGGCGCTTCACTGTTCGGAAAGAGAGCGCACAGCCGCCGAAGCGGAGAAGACTCTGCTTCAGTGGAGGATCCTCCGGTTTCTCAAGACCCGCCTGGGCGATGAATTCAACGGGATTATCGTGGACATCAATCGGGCGGGACTGGTTGTTGAGCTTGAGGATTATTTTGTGGACGGACTCATGCCCTTCTCGGCTTTGGGAGGGGATTATTACCGCCGGCAGGATTCCCGGACGCTCAAGGGCCGGAGAGGGGGCGTGATCTTCCAGGTCGGCCGGAAAATCCGGGTCTCTCTTCTGGCGTGTGATCCCGTTCTGCGCCGCATGGAATTCGGATTGGCCGATGAGCCGGAGGATCTATGATGAAACCGACGCGGGTTTTTGATGCGCTTCTCGATATTCCGATGGACATTAGCGGAGAGGTTGCGGCGATTCGGATCGGAGGCAAAAGAATTCGGGCCGAGCTCGCCGTCTATGGTCCCGCCTCGAAAGGGTCTGTTTTCGTTCAGGTTGCCGTGTCGCCGCCGGTCACAACGGCTTGGGGGGACGCCTTTGAAATTGAGGATGCCGGAAGAAATCATTTGGGAAGCGGCGCCGTCCTGCATCCTTTTCCACCCGAATTCAAAAAAGCCGATATTGAAAAAAAACTTCCTCTGCTCCGGCTTCTGGCCGGAGATGCCGCTCAGATGCTTCAGGCGCTGGCTGAGGAAAAGGGCATCCGCGGTCTGAACGATGAAGAATGGGCCGGCATGACCCGGCTCGGACCGGAAAAACGCCAGGCGGCGGCGCTTGAAATCGAGAGCCGGGGACTCATTCGAATTTTGTCGTTTGAACCGCTTCATGTCATCTCTCAGCCCGCCTTCGAGTTTCTCTGCCGGAGAATCGAGACGTTCCTTTCCCGCTTTCACGGGGACAACCCCGGGCTTCGCGGACTCGATCCCGAAAAGATCCGCGACAGATTCAAGTTGTCCCGCCTGGTGCTTCGGTTGGCTCTGGGGTGGCTGAGGAAAGAGGGCAAGATCGTGAATGTTCCCGGCGGAGTCGCTCTGGCCGGATTCGAAATGGCCCTGACGCCGGAGGAGGAGCGCATCCTTCGGGAATTGGAAAAGACGGCCTTCCGCGGCGAATTCGATCCCGCCGCCCGCGAGGAGATCCGGAGGACGTTTCGGATCGGGGATGCGCGTCTGGATTTCCTGATGTCCGTTCTCGTCGAGCGAAAAAAAATCGTCGAAGGGTTCGACGGGTTTTATGTTCACGCCCGTTGGCTGGATGAACTGACCGAGCGGCTGAAAAAATCCGGCCGCCGGGAAATCACCGTCGCCGACTTCAAGGAATTGACGGGTCTCAGCCGGAAATACGCCATCCCCCTGCTGGAACTTCTGGATCGCATCGGGGTTACGCGGCGCACCGGAAACACCCGCCACCTCCTTTAGCCCGGCCTTTTCATCAAAATGCCGTCGCGTTTCATGTGCCCATCGTTGCCTGACAGCATTTCCTATTAATAAAGCCGGCATTTTGACCCTCCGGGCAAGCCGATCCGACCGCATCTGCGGCGTTGCGAAGGGTTCGCGGTACCAAAGAGTACAGCTTCACCCTCCGCGCCTTGCATCTGCAGTCGTCTCGACTCGTGAACAGGCCGGGCTGAAGGGGCTGTACGGAAAAAGCGCCGGGTCTTTTCCTTCTCCCATAATTCCGGCGCTTTTCCCCCTACGGACGAACCGATCTTACCGCATCGATATCGTCGCGGCCTGCTCGACGTAGTTCAAACTACGCCTGCGCAGTCCGCTCCTCATCGCTACGGCAACCTCGGCTCGCGCACAGCCCCTTCCATCTGGGCTCCGCCTGATAAGTTCGTGCGAGTCGTCTCGACTCGTGAACAGGCCGGGCTGAAGGAACTGTGAGGATTCCGCGGGGCGCATCAACCTTTTTGGGGGTTGGGGAGTCTTATCTCATGAATGCGAAAACACCTGGAAGAGAGGACGCCATGAGACGAGCCCCTTTTTTTATCGCCGCGGCGATCATCCTGACGTCGGTTCTTGTTGCGGCCGACACGGACAGAAAAATCTACACCACACGCCACGTCAACCCCCATCCGCCCGTCATCGATGGGATTCCGAATGACCCGGCCTGGGAGAAAGTGGAATGGCAGACGGATTTTATCCAGTGGAAGCCCTATGAGGGGAAACCGCCGTCCCAACGCACGGCCTTCAAGATCCTTTATGACGATAAAAACCTCTATATCGCCATCCGGGCCTTCGACACGGAGCCCGGGAAAATCGAACGCCGCATCAGCCGCCGCGATATCCTCGACGGCGACTGGGTCTCCGTGGCTTTCGACAGTTACTTCGACAGGCGGACGGCCTTCAATTTCACGGTGAACGCCGCCGGGGTCAAGGTCGACTCGCTGATGTCGAACGACGGTCAGAGCGAGGATCACAGTTGGGATCCGATCTGGGAAGTCCGGACGGCGATGGATGCCGAAGGTTGGACGGCGGAGATGAGAATTCCCTTTTCCCAGCTCCGGTTCGGAACGAAGGAGGAGCAGATCTGGGGCCTCCAGGTTGCGCGGAACGTCTTCAGGAATGACGAACGGTCGCTGTGGCAGTTCATCCCGCGAAACGCCTCAGGCTGGGTCAACGGCTTCGGCGAACTTCATGGATTGAAAGGGCTGCGTCCCCCCCGTCAGGTCGAGCTCTTCCCTTATGCCGTCGGGAAACACCAGACCTACCGGAAAGTCGACGGCAATCCTTTTGCGACAGGACGCGATTCCTCGTTTTACGGCGGCCTGGACGGCAAAATCGGCGTGACGAGCGATCTGACGCTGAACTTCACGGTCTATCCCGACTTCGGGCAGGTCGAGGCCGATCCGTCCGTGGTGAATCTGACGGCTTTTGAAACGTATTACCAGGAAAAAAGACCGTTCTTTGTCGAGGGCCGGAATATCCTGTCCTTTCAATTGATGGGCGGCGACGGCGATTTTTCGAGCGACAACCTGTTCTATACGCGCCGTGTCGGGCGGGCCCCTCAATTCTATCCCCAGGCCGGTCCCGGCGGTTACGTCGAGATGCCCGAGGCCGCCTCGATCCTGGGCGCTTTCAAGCTCACGGGAAAAACCCGGCGGGGTCTGTCCATCGGCATCATCGAAAGCGTGACATCCCAGGAAAGGGCAACGATATTCAGGAGCGGGAATCTATTCGAACAGACTGTTGAACCCCTGACGAACTACCTGGGTCTCCGGCTCCAGCAGGATTTCCGGGAGGGGAAATCATCCGTCGGTTTCATGGCGACGGCCGTCAACCGCGACATCCGGAACGAGAATCTCAGTTTTCTTCATGACCAGGCCTATACCGGCGGGATCGATGCCTATCACAGCTGGAAGAACAGGGCTTATGCCCTTTCCTTCAACTCCGTCTTCTCCTGGGTTCACGGCACGCCGGAAGCCCTGCTCCGGACACAGACCTCCCCTCTCCGCTATTTCCAGAGACCCGACGCCTCTCACGTCGAACTCGATCCGAATCGCACCTCGCTTGCCGGACATGGCGGGACGTTTGTGATTCAAAAAATGGGCGGCGGCCGGATCCAAGCGAGCACAGGCGTCACCTGGCGATCTCCCGGGCTTGAGCTCAACGACATGGGCTTTCTCCGCGGCGCCGACAGCATCATGCAGTTTTTCTGGTTGGGTTATCGGATCACCGAACCGTTCTTCTTCTTCCGCAGCTTCAACATCAGCGTCAATCAATGGCGGGGCTGGAACTTCTCCGGGGAAAACATCTTCGACGGGGGGAATGTCAATTTCGGAGGCCAGTTCAAGAACCACTGGTCCGCCTGGCTGGGAATCAACCGCAATTTCGAATCTCTTCAAGCCAGCGCTCTTCGCGGCGGACCGGCTCTCCGCGTTCCCGGCGCCAATAATCTCTGGGCGAGTATCCAGACGGACATGAGGCGTAAAGTTCGTTTGACCTTCAATGGCAGCTCGTTTCGACGGGACAATGGAGAAACCCGGAGTTTCTCGCTCCAGGGCGGCGTCATCTTCAATCCGACCAAAGCCCTCAATCTCTGGCTTTTGCCGACGTACTCGGAAAATTTCAATGAGCTCCAATATATCGCCACCAGAAATTCCGCCGGAGAGCCCCGCGCCATTTTCGGGCGGATTGAACAAAAAACGCTGGCCATGACCGTCCGGCTCAATTACAGCCTGACCCCCGACCTGTCCATCCAGTTCTATGGGCAGCCCTTTGCCTCATCGGGAAAATACACGCGTTTCAAACAGATTACGGACTCCCGGTCCCGGGATTACGACGCCCGCTACAGGCTTTTTGACGAAAATGAACTGCTTTACGATGAGGCGGCCCGTCTTTTCCGGGTCGACGAAAGCGGCGACGGCATGCCGGACTACAGCTTCGGCCGTCCGGACTTCAGTTTCCTGCAGCTTCGATCCAATCTCGTCGTGCGCTGGGAATACCGGCCGGGTTCCGCCCTCTATCTTGTCTGGTCGCAGGGCCGCACCGGAGCGCTCCAGGAGACGGATTTCTCATTCGGCCGCGACATGGGGAATCTCTTCGGCCTCCACCCGCACAATGTGTTTCTGGTGAAGTTTTCCTACGCCTTCCAGCTGTAATCAGTCTTTTTGGTCTTGAGGGGCGGTCGGCTCGGACTTGTCCGCCTCGTCCTTCTTTGTCTGCTTGAGGGCGGACTTGAGCTTTTCGGCGAAGAACCCGAACCCGGCGTCTTCCTTGGGCAGGGGCTTGAAGTCCTCTTTCTTATCGGCTTTCTTATCCGCCTTATCCCGGGGGCGTAACTCCAGGCCATCCTCATCGGCCTGCTTGATGGCCGTGAACGCTTCAATTTCGGATTCTTCCTCAGCGATTTTTTCCGTGATGACCCGGCGTTCACTCTTGCGGGTGGGCCGGGCTCTTTCACCTTCGATCTTGGGCTTCTTGCGCTTGGGCTTATCCTTCTTTTCGGCCGGGGGTTCCGGCGTACGCCTGGGCGCCTCAACGGGAGCGGCGACCTCCTCATCTTCAAGAATGTCCTCGATCAAGTCTTCATAGACCGAGAGTTGCGTCGCAGCGGCTTCGGCCGGCTCTTCTTCCTTGGCGACCACGGACTCTTCCACATCCGCAGGGATATCCTCGAGGGCCGGAATTTCTTCACCGGGCTCGATCGGTCGGCGGAAGATAAAGACCCCTTTCTTTTTCTCGGAGGGTTCGAATTCCGGAAGATTGAGGAGAACGGTTTCGACATCCTCCTGCGTTGTCGATCGGATCATGTCGGCCAGATGATAGACACGCAGAAAATGAAGGGCGCGTGTTTCTGTGGACAAGTGGGGGTCATCGTAGATGCGTAGAATCAGGCGGCCGAGATCGGCATCTTTCTCGGTTTCGGTGAGGGGCAGAAGACAATGCAGGGTCTCGCGTTCGATGAAAATGATTTTGTTGGGCAGTGCAAAGGTGAACATGTCTTCGCCGGCATCTTCAAAATGTCCGGACTCGGCGTTGAAAGCCACCTTAGGCACGGCGAGCTTTTTCTTGGATTTCTTGACCCAGAAATGAAAGCTGTTCGGTCCCTGGCGTTCGATGGTCAAACTGGCGCCCTGAGGGATGTGGTGGGCTTCATAAAATGGCATGAGGCCCAGAAAAAAGTTTTCGTCGGGGTAATAATACAGCGTGTACGTTTTGTTCTCTTCCGGGTCCGTGAAGAGATATTCCCGGGATTTGGCCAGTTCGCGGGCCAGGCTTTTCGGTGGCTTGATGCCGCCGGACAGAATTTCCCGCCATGTCAGATAAATCTTGACGGGAAAATCCTGGGAGGCCGTGACGCCGGTTTTATCCGAGGGTTCGAATTCGGGAAGCGGCGCCCCCGCGGCGGCGATCGGCCGACCGGCGGCCATATCCTTGAGCGTTTTTTTGAGATGCCAGCGGCCCCATCCCTCCGGGGAAACGAGCAGGATGTCTTTTTTGTGCTTTTTTTCCAGCGTGATACCCAGGCTCATGCAGTGGAGATCGAACAGGTCGTTCGAAGGCTCGATCCGGAAATATTTTCTGACAATGTCCTCGGTTGAAACCGAAACACCGTTTTTGGCGATGCCCTCCCGAACGGAATCGACGACGGCATCCGGAATATCGATCTGCCTGTCTTTCAGATGCCAGCGATCATTCCAGGTGAATGTGCCGGGAGCTTTGTTGAGAGCGGTCTGGAGCTTTCTTTCGAGGCTGTGCAGATCCCGGTCCGTCATGGGCAGTTCGGTGAGCCGGGGATCGTCTCCGCTTTCCAGGTTTTCGGGCGTCCGGGCGGCGCCGCCGGTGTTGGACGGCAGAAGGACCTGGGTCCGGGTCTTTTTCATATATTCGAGGTATTTGCGGAAAATCCCGCCTCCGGGATAATCCACCTCGATCATTTCGGATTGAAAACTCGGGAAATAGGTTTTGGACACCACCTCGAGAACCACGGCGCCCTGAAAATGCTCGACGGCTTTGCTGCCGACGGACAGGGTTTCATCGTATTCCTTGTAGATCTGATCACCTACCTGATAGATGCACTCCGGGTCATACTTTTTGACGGCCTGGGTGCGCTGACCTGCCGTTTTGGCAAAAGCCAGTTTTTCGGCCAGCTCGGAGACGGACCGCGGCTGTGAGGAGGCGGCCAGCTCCTTTTCCACAAAAGCGAGATCGTCCGCGGTGATTTCAGTGAGTTTCTGCGTTTCTTTCGTCATCGGCGTTGATCCGGATTCTTCGACATGGCGTTCCTATGAAGAAGCGATCAGGCGCGGCCCCCCATCAAAAGAGTCATGATGACCTTCTGGACATGAAGCCGGTTTTCGGCCTGGTCGAAAACGACGGAGTTCGGCGAATCGATGATTTCGTCCGTCACCTCTTCACCTCGATGGGCCGGCAGGCAGTGCATAAACAGGGTATCCGGCTTTGCGGCCGACATCAGAACGGCATTGACCTGGTAGGGAGCGAAGATCGCGGCCCGTTGTTTCTTTTCGGATTCCCGGCCCATGGAGGCCCAGACATCGGTGTAGACGGCGTCGGCGTCCCGGACGGCGGCCTTCGGGTCGTGAGTCAGCTCGATTTCGGCGCCCGTGGCCTTGGCGTCTTCCCGGGCCGTCCGGACGATGTCCGCATTCGGCTCGTATCCTTCCGGCGTCGCGGCGATAACCCGCGCCCCGGATTTGGCGGCGGCGTACATCAGACTGTGGCAGACGTTGTTGCCGTCCCCGATGAAGGCCAGGCTGACGCCTTTCAGACGTCCCTTTTTCTCCAGCAGGGTGAAAAAGTCGGCCATAGCCTGGCAAGGGTGGAGGAGATCGGTCAAAGCGTTGATGACCGGAATCCGGGTTGCCTCGGCCAGGTCCAGAATCAGGGAATGAGCGAATGTCCTGATCATGATGCCGTCCACCCAGCGTTCCAGGTTGCGGCCGATGTCGTAAGCCCCTTCCCGGTCGCCCAATTGGATGTCGGACGGGCCGAGATAGATCGCCTCCCCTCCGAGCTGGAGCATGCCGGCTTCAAAGGTCATGCGGGTCCGGAGAGAGGGCTTCTGAAAGATCATGGCCAGAATCTTGTTTTCCAGGACCTTGGCATATTGTCCGGGATTCTTTTTCATGTCTTCCGTCCGGGCCATGATGTCCTGAAATTCTTCCGTGCTGAGGTCGTGAATGGAAATGAAATCGTCTTTCATGGTTTTCTCCTAAGAATCGGCGACGATGCGCGTGCCGGACCGCCCGATCAGGGCGGCCTTGAGTGAGGCGGCCGAGGTGATGAGGACTTCCCGGCCGCCGGCCTCCACGTATTCCACCGCGGCCCGGATCTTGGGACCCATGGACCCCGGAGGGAATTGGCCGGCTTCGAGATGGCGCCGGGCTTCCGCGGCGCCCATGACAGGGATCTCCTTTTGTTCGGGTTTTCCGAAATCGAGGTAGACTTTGTCGACGGCCGTCAGGATGATGAACAGCTCCGCTCCGGATTCCCGGGCCAGAAGCCCGGCGGCATAGTCCTTGTCGATGACCGCCTCGACGCCGCGGAACAGGCCGTTGCCGTCGATGATGACGGGGATGCCCCCGCCTCCGGCGGCGATGACGATGCGGCCGGCCTGGATGAGATCGCGGATGACGGTCTTGGGGACGATGTCGATGGGCCGCGGCGACGGAACGACTTTCCGGAACCCCCGTCCGGCGTCTTCGATCATGGTCCATTTCTTTTCCTTGGCCAGCTGTTGGCCGCGGTATTTCGTGTAAAAGGGACCGACGGGCTTTGTGGGATTTTGAAACGCCGGATCGTTCCTGTCGACGAGGACCTGGGTGATCAGGGTGGCGACGTCCTTGTCCATCGAGCAGCGGCGCAATTCGTTGATCAGGCTTTTTTCGAGCATGAAGCCCATGCTGCCCTCGGTCATGGCGTCACAGACGTCCAGGGAATACGGAGGAATGATATGGGACGCTTCCTCCATCTGGATGAGGAGATTGCCGACCTGAGGTCCGTTGCCGTGGACGATGATCAGCTCATAGCCTTTGCGGATGATATGGACCATGAGCTTGGCGGCATGATTGGCGTTTCTCATCTGCTCTTCCTGGAGACCTTTCTGGGTCTCCGTAAGAAGAGCGTTTCCGCCGAACGCGATGAGAGCGATCTTTCTGTTCATCAGAAGCGTTTCAAAACGTCCTTGAGATTCGGCGATCCGATCTCTTTGAGCTCGTAGCGCACGCGCAGAAGCTTCTTGTTGACTTTCAGGACGCGATTGAGGTCGATGGGCGTGGCGCTGATGACCGTGTCGCAGGGGATCCGGTCGATGGTCCGGGCGAGTTCCTGAACCTGCTTGTCTCCGTAACCCATGGCCGGAAGAACGTCATCCAGGTGGCCGTATTTGGCGAAGGTTTTTTTGATGCTGCCGACGGCGAACGGACGGGGATCGATGATCGAGGCGGCGCCGTATTTCCGGGCCGCGACAATGCCTGCGCCGAAACGCATTTCCCCATGGGTCAGGGTCGGCCCGTCCTCGATGACCAGCACCTTCTTTCCGGCGATCTCCTTGTGATTTTCCACGATCAGGGGGGAATTCGCCTTGATGACGACGGCTTTGGGATTGAAGGCCTTGATATTGGCGAGGATCTTGTTGATGCCTTCTTTTTCCGCGGTGTCCATTTTGTTGATGACGATGACACCGGCCCGGCGGAAATTGGTTTCACCAGGGTGGTAAGTCAGTTCATGTCCGGCGCGGTGGGGATCGGCGACGACGACTTCGAGGTCGGCTTTATAAAAGGGAAAATCGTTGTTCCCGCCGTCCCACAGGATGACATCGGCCTCTTTTTCGGCCTTTTTCAGGATGGCGCCGTAATCGACGCCCGCATAGACGACGATACCGTTGTCGATATGGGGTTCGTATTCCTCGCGCTCCTCGATCGTACAGTTGTGCCGGTCGAGATCCGCATAGTCGGCGAACCGCTGGACTTTCTGGCTGATCAGGTCGCCGTAAGGCATGGGGTGGCGGATGACGGCCACGCGGCGGCCCTTGGCCTTGAGCAGAAGGGCGATCCTGCGGCTGGTCTGGCTTTTTCCCGATCCCGTGCGGACGGCGCAGATGGAGATGACGGGCTTGCGGCTCTTGATCATGGTATGGTCGGGTCCGAGCAACACGAAGTCGGCTCCCGCCGCAAGAACCATGGAGGCCTTGTTCATGACGTAGGTGTGGGGCACGTCGCTGTAGGCGAAGTGGACCTCGTCGGCTTTGAGCTTGTGGATCAATCCCGGAAGTTCGTCTTCGGCATAAATGGGAATGCCCTTGGGATAGAGCTTGCCGGCCAGTTCGGACGGATATTTCCGGCCATCGATATCGGGGATCTGAGTGGCCGTGAAAGCCACGACCTTGAATTCGGGCTTGTCGCGGAAATAAACATTAAAGTTATGAAAATCCCGCCCCGCGGCGCCCATGATGATGACGCGTTTCATTGCGTAACTCCTTTTCATATATATAGCGGCCCAGCCGCCGAAAATGGCAATCAAGTATAATACACACAAGCATTTCTTGCAAACAGCCGGGGTTGTGCGGAAAAAGCGCCGAGTTTTATTTTCTCTTCCTATACGGCGCTTTTTCCCCTTCGGGCGAGCCGATCTCACCACATCGATTTCGTCCCGGCCTGCTCGACGTAGTTCAACTACGCCTGCGCAGTCCGGGGCTCATCGCTGCGGCAATCTCGACTCGCGCACAACCCCGGCCCCGGGGCTCGGACATGTCTTGTGAAGGGATTCCCCCGAGCCCGAAAAGCGGAAGCCGACGAAGCGGGTTTGGCCCGTCCGGCGGGATCGTGTAAAATACCAGAGAGGCGTATTGAGAAACCAAGGTGCGAAAATGATCGGCATCCTTTCGGATTCCCACGATAATCTGACCATGATCCGGAGGGCGGTGTCCGTTTTCCGAAGCGCGGAATGCAACCTGGTCGTTCATGCCGGGGATATTGTCGCTCCTTTCGCGGCGGCGGAACTTGCTGAAACGGGCTGCCCGGTTAACGCGGTCTTCGGAAATTGCGACGGCGAACGGGCGGGACTTGTCCGGGCCTTCCAGGCCTTCGGAGAGATCCGCGAGGGCCCTTGGAGTTTCGAGCATGCCGGGCTGACCATTCTTGTCACCCATATCGAAGATTCCCGCCTGACAACGGAGCCGCGAACGGCATGGGATCTCCATGTCTGCGGACATACTCACAAAGCCGAGGTCCGCAAGGAAGACAACCGCATGATCGTCAATCCCGGAGAAACCTGCGGATGGGTCAACGGCATCGGCACCGTGGCGCTGTTCGATCCTGAAAGGCGGATCGCCGAAATCATCCCTCTTTAGTCCGATTCCGAAGACGGAAGCCGCGGCGACTCCCGGACGAATATCAGAAGGATCGCGGCGGCCGCCGTCAGAACAAGAGACAGGCTGAAGGGTGCCCAGAGTGCAATCCGATCCCAGAGAATTCCCGCGGCCAGAGAGGCGGGCAGCGCGCTGAGTCCGATGACCATTTGAAAGGCGCCCAGAACGCTGGCCCTATAGTCGAGGGGGGCCAGCTCGGCCGCCAATGTCTTCTGAGCGGGTTCAAGGGCCGCTTTGTGGGCCCCGAAGAGGATGAAAATCGGGATGACAATCAAAGCCTTCCCGGCGCCGGTTATAGCCCCGACACAGACACATCCCCAGAGCGCCAAGGCTGCAAAAAGAACGGGCTTCCGGCCGACTTTATCCGCCAGCCGGCCGAATGGCCATGACAGGGCGGCGGCCGTGATGGCGAAGATCAGGTAAAGAAAGGGAAGCTTGGAATCCCCGACTCCCGAGGTTCGAGCCAAAACAAGTAGAAAGGAATACGAAAAGGCCCCCAGTGCGAAAACCGCGTTCAAAGCGACATAAAGGCGGAGATTGCGTCCGATATCCCGGAAAGAAAGCCCTTTGAAGGCGCGAGCGTCCGATTTTGCGGGCTCTTGGATGTTTCTGAGGATGAGGAACACTCCGGCCAGCGAGGGAACGGCGGCCAGAGCGAAGAGAAGGCGAAAACCCAAAATATTGAACAGAAAGGCACAGAGAAGAATGCCGCAGACCGCGCCGAGATGGTCCATGGCCCGGAGAAGACCGAAGTGGCGTCCGCGGTCGGCGCGGGTCGAAATGTCGGCGACGACGGCGTCGCGGGGGGCGCCGCGGATCTTGCCCGCACGATCCAGAATCCGGAAGGGGATGAGATGTGTCCAGACCGCCGAGACGGCATAGCCAAAACGCGAGAGAGCGCCGCAAAGATACCCCGTCCAGATGAAGATCTTGCGCTTTCTCCATTTATCGGACAGGTAGCCCGATCCGGCCTGCGACAGGGACACCACAGCCTCACCCAGACCGTCGAGAAAACCGAGAGCGGTCATGTTGGCTTTCAAGATCTGCGTGACGAAGAGAGGCCAGATGGGCGCGATCATGTCCGAGCCCATGTCGTTGAAAAAGGAAGCGGCGGCGAAGGTGCGGATCGTCCTGCGGCGGCGGGGTTTTTCGGAGTCCATAACCTGCCGATTAGCTAACACATCTCCCGGGCGGGGTCAAGCGCCCACCCGATAATTCATGTTGACACTGCCTGGTGATTTGCCTAATATATAAAGGCTTTAAAAAGCAAAGGATAGGCGCGTAGCTCAGTGGGAGAGCGCTTCCTTGACACGGAAGAGGCCGTGGGTTCAATTCCCTCCGCGCCTACCACGAGGCGGAACCCGTCTTGATAACATGATGTTTAAGACGTTATTTTGAACGGATGGCCCTATTGATTCGGGCTTGAGTACCCATGACAAAAGATTCAGTCGAAGAAAAAGCGGATTCCTCGTCTCTTCAGGCGAGTCAAGGTTCCCGTCTGTCCGAAATCGCCGCCGGACTCCGACTTCCCTGTCCTGCGGTTGCCGCCCGGATCAACGGCGATATTCTTGATCTCCGATCCCGGGTCGATCCGGATGCCGACATCACCTTTCTGACCTGTGAGGACCTCGACGCCCTCGAAGTTCTCCGCCACAGCGCGGCCCATCTTCTCGCTCATGCCGTGACCGAGCTTTTTCCCGGAACGGAAATCGGGATCGGACCGGCCGTCGAGACCGGGTACTATTACGATTTTCACCGGGAAACTCCGTTTTCCATCGAGGACCTGGAGGCCATCGAAAACCGGATGAAGGCCATCGCGGCTGAGGATCAGCCCATCGAGCGCATCATTCTTCCCAAGGCCGAAGCCGTCCGCCTGTTCCGGGACATGGGGCAGAATCTCAAGGCCGAACTCGTCCGGGAAAAAGGCGGCGAAGAGGTTTCCTGTTATCGCCAGGGTCCGTTTATCGACTTCTGCCTGGGTCCGCACATCCTGTCCACCGGACCGCTCGCCCATGTGAAATTGTTATCCGTTTCCGGGGCCTACTGGAAGGGCGACGAAAAGGGACTCCAGCTTCAGAGGATCTACGGGACGGCCTTCTTCACGGCGCCCGATTTGGAGGCTCACCTCGCGTTTCTTGAGGAAGCGAAGAAGCGCGATCATCGCCGTCTCGGCCAGGACCTGGAATTGTTCAGCTTGAACGAGGATCTCGGCAGCGGGCTCATTCTCTGGCATCCTCAGGGAGCCCGAATCCGGGAGGTCATCGAGCAATACTGGCGGAAAAGACACCGGGACGGCGGCTACGATCTTCTCTACAGCCCCCATATCGGAAGAGAAAATCTCTGGAAAACCTCGGGCCATCTGGATTTCTACAAGGACGCGATGTACGCCCCCATGGATATCGATGGGCAGAATTACTACATCAAACCCATGAATTGCCCGTTTCATGTCCTGATCTACAAAAGCCGGCTTCACTCTTACCGGGATCTGCCTCTCCGCTGGGCCGAACTCGGAACCGTCTACCGGTATGAGCGCAGCGGAACCCTGCACGGCCTGCTCCGGGTCCGGGGATTCACCCAGGACGACGCGCATATCATCTGCACGCCGGACCAGATCGAAGACGAAATCCTCAGGGTTCTGGATTTCTCGATATCGATCCTGGCTGCCTTCGGATTTACGGACAATGCCATCGAGTTGTCCGTCCGCGATCCGCTCAATTGCGGAAAGTACTGCGGCCCCGACGACATGTGGTGCCGGGCCGAAGCCTCGCTTCTCAAGGCGCTGGAAACACGCGGACTCAAGTTCAAGCGCATGGAAGGGGAAGCCGTCTTCTACGGTCCCAAGATCGACATCAAGGTCAAGGACGCCATCGGGCGCCTCTGGCAGTGCACGACCATCCAGTTCGACTTCAACAATCCCGACCGTTTCGACATGTCCTATGTCGGGGAAGACGGCCGGACGCATCGGCCTTACATGGTTCATCGCGCCCTTCTCGGCTCGCTGGAGAGATTTTTCGGCATCCTGATCGAGCATTACAACGGGGCCTTCCCGGTTTGGCTGGCGCCCGTCCAGGCGATCATTCTGCCCATCGCCGAAAGACATGAGGACTATGCCCGCCGGCTCGACGAGAAACTGAGGGCGGCCGGGCTGAGGTCGCGCCTCGATCTGAGCCGGGAAAAAACCGGCAAGAAAATCCGGGAAGCCGAAGTCAAAAAGATCCCGCTCATCCTTGTCGTCGGAGACCGGGAGGCCGAGCGCGGAACGGCGTCCCTGAGGATTCGGACACGCGGCGATATCGGCGAAGTCGCGGTCGACGATTTCATCGCGGAAACCCTGGAGCTCGACAGAACACAAGCGCTCCAGATCGATAGATTTTTAAAATAAAACGAGGAGGCCGAACATTTTCAGACGACACCTTTTCCAGCCTGCGACGCAGAAAGCGAAAGCCCATCGCATCAACCAGATGATCCGGGCCAACGAGATCCGTGTGATCGACAGCGAAAAAAAGCAGCTCGGGATTTTGCCTCTCACCCGGGCCTTGGAGATCGCCCGGGAGCAGGGATTCGATCTGGTCGAGATCGCTCCCCTGGCCGACCCCCCGGTCTGTCGAATCATGGATTACGGCAAGTTCATCTATGAAGAACACAAGCGGGAACAGGAAGCCAAAAAACACCAGAAGCAGATTCAGGTGAAGGAAGTCAAGTTTCGTCCGAAAATCAGCATCCACGACTACGATTTCAAGATGCGGCATGTCAAAAGATTCCTCGGCGAGGGAAACAAGGTCAAGATCACCATCATGCTCAGGGGACGGGAACGCTCCAAACCCGAACTGGGCCACCAGATTCTCGGCCGGGTCATTGACGACATTCGGGATATCGCCGCTCAGGACGGCTCGACACGCCGGCAGGATTGGATGGTTTCGGCCCTCGTCGTCCCAATCAAGACGGCAACCGGAGGAAAAGATGCCAAAACAAAAAACCCACAAGGGCGCTCAAAAGCGGCTGAAGGTCACAGCGAAAAAGAAGGTTCTTCACAAAAAGGCGAATAAAAGCCACATTCTGACCAAAAAATCGTCCAAGCGGAAGAGGAAGCTTGGCCGGAAATCCGTCATCAGTTCGGCCGATATGTCCGCCGTCAAGGACATGCTTCCCTACGATTTCTAGAATTCACGAGCGGACGGCGCCGGTCCGCCGCCGGAATGCGGTGGAACATCCGCCGGCGCGTTTAAGGAGATCACGATGCCAAGAGTTAAAAGAGGCCCGAGAAAAAAGAACAGGAGAGTGAAAATCCTGAAACAGGCCAAGGGCTATTGGGGCGCCAAGAGCCGAAATTACCACACGGCCAAGGAAACCGTGGAAAAAGGCCTTCAATATGCCTACCGGGATCGCCGGGCGCGCAAGGGAGACTTCCGCAGGCTGTGGATCATCCGGGTCAAAGCGGCCGCTGAAGCCAATGGCCTGTCCTACAGCCTGTTTATCCGCGGATTGAAGACATTGAAAATCGAGCTCGATCGAAAAATCCTGGCCGAGCTCGCCGTCAACGCTCCCGGCACCTTCGCCCATATCGCGGGGATGGTCAAAAGCGCAGCCTGAGCCGGTCATGAAGGAATTCGCGGCCCGGCTCAAGGAGGTCCGCCGGTTATTCGACCAGGCCCTGGATCAGGCGCAGGACGCCCGGTCTCTGGAAGGTCTTCGCAACCGGTTCCTCAGCCGGAAAAAAGGGCTGCTGGCCGGGCTCTTCGAGGATATGAAGAGCCTGCCGAACGCCGACAAACCCGAAGCCGGGCGTCTTCTCAATGAGTTCAAGGCGGCCGTCCAGGAAGGGCTGACGGCCCTGGAGTCGCGCCCCGCCGAAAAGGACTCTCCCGGCGAGGGCTTCGATCCGACTCTGCCGGGTCGCGTCCGTTACCGGGGCGCTCCCCATCCGATCCACATCTTTCAACAGGAGATCGAGTCGATTTTCCTGGGGATGGGGTTTTCGATCGAGGACGGACCCGAAATCGAGACGGATTTCTATAATTTCGAGGCTCTGAATTTTCCGCCTCATCATCCGGCCCGGGACAGCTGGGACACGTTTTATGTCACCGACGACCTGTTGCTGCGGACTCACACCTCCCCGGTGCAGGTCAGGGTTATGGAGAAGAGAAAACCCCCGATCCGGATCATCATTCCCGGCAAGGTCTATCGGCGCGAAACGCCGGATCCGACCCACCTGCCGATGTTCCATCAGGTCGAGGGGCTGGTCGTCGACGAAGGCATCACGTTTGCCCACTTGAAGGGGACCTTGGAGAGTTTTCTCCGAGCGCTTTTCGGAGACAACACGAAGATCCGCTTCCGGCCGAGTTTCTTTCCCTTCACCGAACCGTCGGCGGAAGTCGATGTGGAATGTCTGGCCTGTTCCAGCCGCGATCCGGGCTGCCGCATTTGCGGAGGGACGGGCTGGAAGGAAATCCTGGGCGCCGGGATGGTCGATCCCCAGGTCTTCAAGAACGTCAACATCGACCCGGAAAAGTACACCGGCTGGGCTTTCGGCATGGGCATCGACAGGATGGCCATGTTCGCCTACCAGATCCCGGAACTGCGCCTGTTCTATGAAAACGACCTGAGATTTCTGAGACAGTTTCACCTGAAATGAAAATCAACCTGGAATGGATCAAAGATTACGTGAAGGCGGACCTGCCCCCGGCCGAGCTGGTCGAAAAGCTCACCGCCATCGGGCTCGTCGCTGAAAGCGTCGAGGACAGGGGTGGAGATCCCGTTCTGGATTTGGAAACATACGCGAACCGGCCCGACACTCTCGGCCATCGGGGCGTGGCCCGCGAGATCAGCGCCATGCTGGGCCTCACCTTCGAGGATCCCGTCCCGCCGGTGGCCGAGTTTTCTCAGAAAACATCGAGCCTGGTCGATATCCAGATCCTGGATGAAAGCCTTTGTCCGAGGTATTGCGGACTGGTTGTCAAGGGCCTGAAAGTCGGGCCCTCCCCCGAGCCTCTCCGGCGCCGTATCGAATCCATGGGATTGAAACCCATCAACAACGTCGTCGACGTTTCGAACGCCGTTCTCTTCGCAACCGCTCAACCCATCCATATCTTCGACTTGTCCCGCATTGCCGGAAGCCGTATTATCGTCCGCAAGGCTCAGCGGGGCGAGAAACTCCGTACTCTCGAGGGAACGACCGTTGACCTCGCTCCTGACATGCTGGTGATCGCCGACGAGGACAAGCCCGCGGCCCTGGCCGGCGTGATCGGCGGAGAGGATTCGGGCGTCACCGAATCCACCGTCGATGTCTTCATTGAAAGCGCCTGCTTCGACCCGGTGTCCGTCCGCAAGACGGCCCGCCGTCTGGGCCTGTCCACGGATGCCTCCTACAGGTTCGAGCGGGGGGCGGACATCGATTTCGCGCCGCAGGCGGCCCGCATGGCTGCGGCGATGCTCAACGCCTTCGGCGGCCGGGCGTCGCGAGGCGTCCTGGATGTTTATCCCAAGCCGAGGAAACCCCGGTCCATCGTTCTCCGCCGTTCCCGTGTGGCACATCTGCTGGGCGTGGATGTTCCGGCGGACTTCATCGTCCGCCTGTTTGAAGCCCTGGGCTTTAAAATCGCGGACGAACGGAAAGACGTTTGGAAATTGGGCATCCCGTCCTTCCGCGTGGATATCGAGCGGGAAGCCGATCTGATCGAGGAGATCGCCCGCTTTTACGGCTACGACAGGATCCCTTCCGTCGTGACGCCTCTCCGGACCTATGAACCTCCCCGAAACCGAAAAAGGCGGACGATTCAGAAAGTCCGGGACATTCTTTTTCATCAGGGGTTCGACGAGGTTGTGACCTACAGCTTTTCCGATCCCGAAAAAGAAGCCGTGATCGGCGGCGATCTCGATCCCGTTTCGCTCAAGAATCCGATTTCGACCAGGGCCTCGACGCTGAGGACGAATCTGCTTATGGGTCTTCTCGAAACGGCGGCCTGGAACACGAACCGCGGCCTTGATGGCGTTCACATTTTCGAAATCGGCAATATCTACTGCCGGGACGAGGACGTTCACCATGAGAACTTGACCCTCGGGCTGCTGAACATGGGAGCCGTGGGAGGGCCGCACTGGCTGGAAAAGTCCCGCCCGGCCGACCTTTTCGATCTCAAGGGCGCCGTGGAAGCGGTTCTGGGCGGCTTGCGCTATCATCTGTTCGGGTTCGAGCGGGCCTCTTTCCCTTGGTTCGAAGACGGGACGGCGCTGGCCGTTCACTACAGAGGGGAAAAGATCGGGTCGATGGGCCGGGTGGCGCGCAAGATCCTCGAAAAGTGGGATCTGGACGGAGAGATTTTTACGGCGGATTTGAATCTGGCCGCAATCCTGGCCAAGCAACCGCCGGTGTTCCGGCTGGCTCCGCTGGCCCGTTTTCCCGGCGCCGTCCGTGATCTGTCCATCCTTGTCGGCCGGTCGACCGGATTCGAAGAGATCCGGAAAGTTCTGAACAGGTTCGAAATCCCGCTTCTCGAAGGCTTTGAACTCAGCGACAGGTATGTCGGTCCGGGTGTTCCCGAAGGAAAGGTCAGTGTGACGCTGCGGTTTTATTTTCGACATCCCCAGCGCACGCTCCAGACCGAAGAGGTCGACAAGGCCGAACAGAGCATTCTCGGACATCTCAAGACGGGCCTGCAGGCCGTATTGAGGGAAGGAGGCCAAATTGACAAGTGATTTGGAGAGGATTAAAATACTGGAAGGCAAGATCTCCCAGGTTCTGGATTGCGTCAAGCGATTGGCCACTGAGAACGACAAGCTCAAACAGCAGCTTAAGGAGATCAAGTCGGAAAAGAAAGAGTTTGAGGAGCAGGCCCGCAAGCTGGCCCGTCTTGAGGAGACCGTCAAGACGAGCGAGAGCTATCGGGAGGCCGTCAAGGCGCGGATCGAAGCCCTCATAGGACAGATCGACGCCTTGGGCCTCTGAGCCTGAGATGGACAGGATCATCAGCATCGAAATTTTCGGACAGCACTACAAGATTCGTGTCAAAGGAGAGGAGGATGAACAATACATCAGCCACCTGACTTCCTATGTTGACCAGAAAATGAACGAAGTGGCCGTGAAATCCGGATCCTCCGATGTCGCTAAGATCGCCGTGCTGGCGGCCTTGAACATCGTGGACGAACTTTTCCTGAGCCACCGGGAAAAGGATCAACTCAGCGAAGCCATTGGCCGTTTGGAGACGGAACTCGAGAGTTTAGAGGACCAACTGCATAAGAATGAACATACATCATCGGAATCGGAGAAAGTTTCTTCCTGAGACGGGCTTTTTCCTCCCTCGGGGTTTTCCCGGATATTCCCTAATTCCGGTTCTCTGACCTCCTCTTTTCCGATCTCCTTGAAATAGATCGCGAGGAGGTACTTGAAATGAACACGCTTCTGACCGCAGGTGTCGGTCTCTCGATCATTCTACTCACCGTCCTGCTTTTCCTCCTCCTCAGGAGAAAAGATGCCGCGCGAAAGATTTTCAAAGCCCGCGAGGAAGCCGAGAGCATCCTGAACCGGGCCCGGGACGAGGCGGAAAAAGTCAAGCGAGAGTCGGCCATCGAGGCCAGGGAAAAAGATCTGGCCCGCCAGGCCGAATTCGAAGAACAGACGAGGGAACGGCGGAGAAAACTCAACGAAACCGAGCGAAGGCTCGTCAACAAGGAAGAAAACCTGGAACGGCGTATCCAGTCCCTGGAAAGAAAGGAAAAGGATTTTTCCGCCAAGGAGGAGAGGCTCTTCAACAAGGAAAAGGAAATCGAGGGCCTGGAAAACCGTGTTTCCGAAACCCTGGATCAACAGATTCGGGAATTGGAACGCATCTCCGGCATGACCCAGGAGGAAGCCCGGGCCAATGTCATTCGCAAGATCGAGGAAGACGCCCGGCTCGAGGCCGTCCAGGCCATGCGCCGGATCGAGGATGAAGTCCGGGAAAACAGCCGGGTCAAAGCCCAGGAGATCATCAGCAACGCCATCCAGCGTTCGGCCGCCGAACATGTCGTTGAAACCACGGTCTCGGTCGTCGATCTGCCCTCGGACGACATGAAAGGCCGGATCATCGGCCGCGAAGGCCGGAACATCCGTGCTTTGGAACAGGCGACGGGGGTGGATATCATCGTCGACGACACGCCCGAGGCGGTCATTCTTTCGAGCTTCGATCCGGTGCGCCGCGAGCTGGCCCGGCTGTCCATTCAGAAACTCGTCCATGACGGGCGGATCCATCCGGCCCGGATCGAGGAAATCGTCGAATCGGTCAAACAGGAACTTGATCAGACCATCAAACAGGAAGGCGAAAACACCGTTCTCGAACTCAAAATTCAGAATCTGCATCCCGAGCTCATCAAGCTTCTCGGCAAACTCAAGTACCGGACGAGTTACGGCCAGAATGTTCTCCAGCACGCCAAGGAAGTGGCCTTCCTCTCGGCCGCCATGGCCCGCCAGTTGGGGGTCAATGTCCAGGTGGCCCTGAGGGCCGGGCTTCTCCACGATATCGGCAAGGCGGTCGACAAGGACGTCGAGGGGACGCATACCGAATTGAGCGTCGAGCTGACCCGAAAGTACGGTGAGTCGGAGAAAGTGATCCAGGCTATCGCCTCCCATCACCGCGACGTCGATTTTCCGTCGGTTGAGGCGGTTCTCGTCCAGTCCGCCGACACCCTTTCGGCGGCCAGGCCGGGCGCGCGGCGCGAACTTCTGGAATCCTACATCCAGCGTCTGCAGAAGCTCGAACACCTGGCCAACTCGTTCGAGGGCGTCCAGAAATCCTTCGCCCTTCAGGCCGGCCGCGAGATCCGGATCATCGTCGAGAGCCAGAAAGTCACGGACGACCGGGCTTTTCTGATCGCCAAGGACATCGCCCAGAAAATCAAGAACGAACTGGATTATCCCGGGCAGATCAAAGTCACGGTCATCCGGGAGATGAGAGCGGTGGAATATGCCCGCTGAGAAGGTCAGGTCCGAACGGACGTCGTCCGCGGGCATCGGCATTTTGTTCATCGGCGACGTCATCGGCTCCGTCGGCCGGAAGGCGCTTCAGAAATACCTTCCCGTTCTGCTGCGCAAGTATTCTCCGGCGATCACCATCGCCAATGCCGAGAACGCCGCCGGAGGAAACGGCATCACCGAGGATGTCGGACGGGAACTCTTCATGCATGCCGATATCCTGACCTCGGGAAACCATATCTGGGATAAAAAGGAAGGGCTTCCGTATATCGACAGGGAACCCCGGCTTCTCCGCCCGGCCAATTACCCTCCCGGCAACCCGGGGCATGGATCCTATATCTTCACCGGAGAAGACGGCGTGCGCATCGGGGTCCTCAACCTCCAAGGGCGTGTGTTTATGGAGCCCCTGGATTGCCCCTTTCGAAAAGCTGATGAAGAAATCGCCGTTTTGAGGGAATCGACCCCGATCATTCTTGTCGATTTTCACGCCGAGGCGACATCCGAAAAACAGGCCCTGGGTTGGCATCTCGACGGCCGCGTCTCGGCCGTCGTCGGCACCCATACCCATGTTCCGACGGCCGACGAACGGATTCTGCCCGGCGGAACGGCGTTCATCACCGATGTCGGGATGGCCGGCGGCCGCGATTCCGTGATCGGGATCGCCCGGGAACAGGCCCTGCAGCGCTTTCTGACGGCCCGTCCGGTGCGCTTCGAACCGTCCAAGGCCGGCCTGATGCTCCAATCGGTTTTCATCGTCGTCGAGGAAAAAACCGGCCGGGCTCTCTCGATTCAGAGAGACCTTTTGTGCGAGGATAAGGGTGATGGATGAGATCCACTCCGGGACCGACCGAGTCTATACGGTTTCAGAACTGACGCGTCTTGTCAAAGGCGTTCTCGAGACCGCGCTGCCTCAGGTGTGGGTCGAAGGGGAGATATCCAATTTTCACCGTCATTCGTCGGGACATATCTATTACACGCTCAAGGACGAAAAGAGCCAGATCCGGGCCGTCCTTTTCCGGGGAGATGCCCGGAGGGCCGTCTTTGAGATGAAAGACGGGCTCCAGGTCGTCTGCCGCGGGCGGATCAATGTCTACGAACCCCGGGGAGAATATCAGATCGTCGTCGATCTCGTTGAACCCAAGGGCAAGGGTGCGCTTCAACTGGCTTTCGAACAGCTCCGGGACAAGCTCAAATCCGAAGGTCTGTTCGATCCCGCCCGAAAGAAAAAAATTCCCGTCTTTCCGAAAAAGATCGGCATCGTCACATCTCCGAGAGGAGCCGCCATCGCCGATATTCTCCGCATCCTGGACAGACGATTCGCCCGGGTCCATATCCTCCTCTATCCGGTGAAGGTCCAGGGGGAAGGCGCCGCCGATGAGATTGCGGCCGCGATTGAATACTTCGGCCGCCGCGGAGACATGGATGTTCTGATTGTGGGCCGAGGAGGAGGATCGATCGAGGACCTCTGGGCTTTCAACGAGGAAAAAGTCGCCCGGGCCATCGCCGCTTGTCCGGTTCCCGTTATTTCCGCCGTCGGACATGAAGTGGACTTCACCATCGCCGATTTCGCGGCCGACCTGCGCGCCTCAACCCCCTCGGCCGCGGCCGAAATCGTGGTCGAGACGGAAACCGTTTTCCAGGAACGGATCGCCGCTCTGCGCCGGAGTCTGGAGCAGGAATTCCGCTATGGCATCCGAGCCCGTCGCGAAAACGTCACCGCCCTAACCCACCACCGGATTTTCCAGGGCTTCCGGGTCCGGCTGCTGAACCTCCAGCAGCAGGTCGATGAGATGGAGGAGAGGGCCCGGACCGTGATCCGCGGCGAACTGAGGAAAATCAACGCCGGCCGGACGCGCACTCTTGTTCTGGCTGAAAAGGCGGTTGCCGCCATGCGGGAAAAAATCAGGCGGCCCCGGGCCACCTGGGAGCGCTTGACGGCCTCGCTTCACAACTTATCTCCTTTTGCCGTTCTGAAAAAAGGATATGCCATCTGCTGGAAAGCGGGCGGTCTTCAGGCCATCCGGAAGGCCGAGGAGGCCGTTGCCGGCGAGGATATCATCGTATCTTTCCATAAAGGGGAATTGACATGCCGGGTTCGGGACATCGACCCTAAGAAACGCCTGGAATCCCGGTTCGTGGAGGAGAAACCATGACCCAACTCCATTTCGAAAAAGCTCTGGCGGACCTGGAACAGGTTGTCGCCCGCCTGGAAAAAGGGGACGTCTCATTGAACGAATCCCTGGCTCTGTTCGAAAAGGGCGTCAAACTGGCCCGTTTTCTCCGAACGGAATTGGACAAGGCGGAGAAGAAGGTGGAGATTCTGCTCAAGGATGACGACGGGGAAATTCAGGCCGAGCCGTTCTCCGTGGAGACCGAGGAAGACGGCGAAGACAAGGCGTGATGGGAAAGCTGCTTGAGGGGATTCAATCCCCCGCCGATCTGAAAAAGCTTTCCGTGCGGGAGCTGAACGACCTGGCCGTCGAAGTCCGGGCCCGCATTCTGGAAATCGTCTCAAAAACGGGCGGGCATCTCGCCTCCAATCTGGGTGTTGTCGAGATCACGCTGGCTCTTCACCATGTTTTCGATACGAAAAGGGACAAGATCATCTGGGATGTCGGGCATCAGTGCTACACGCATAAGCTTCTTACGGGACGCAGGGACAGATTCTGCACCCTTCGCCAGTGCGACGGCCTGCTGGGTTTTCCCTGCCTGGCGGAGAGCCCTCACGATGCCTTCAACACCGGGCATGCCTCGACCTCGCTGTCGGCCGCTTTGGGCATGGCCGTCGCCCGGGAAAAGAAGAAGGAAAAATTCAACGTCATCGCCGTGGTCGGTGACGGCAGCCTGACCGGGGGCATGGCCCTCGAGGCGCTCAATCAGATCGGACATCTCCGCGAGAAATTGGTCATCGTTCTGAACTTCAATGAAATGTCGATTTCTCCGAATGTCGGCGCCTGGTCGAAGTATTTGTCCTATCTCGTTTCAGGACAGCACTACCTGAGAATCAAGGATCAGGCCAAGTCCCTGCTCAAAACGATTCCGAAAATCGGCTGGCCGCTCATCCGCGTCGGTCGGGCCATGGAGGAAATGATCAAGAAGACCATTTTCCCCGGGCTCGTTTTCGAAGAGCTGGGCATCCGCTATATCGGCCCCGTGCAGGGGCACAGCATCGGATCGCTGATCGAAGTCTTTGAACTGGCCCGCGACTACGACGGCCCCATTCTGGTGCATTGCGTCACTCATAAGGGACGCGGTTATGCCCCGGCCCAGGCCAACCCGGCCAAATTCCACGGTGCGGGGCCTTTTGATATCGCCTCAGGCGAATCGTTGGACAAGGATCCCCGGCCGACCTATTCCTCGGTTTTCGGACGGACCATGATCGAACTGGCCGCGGCCGACGAACGCGTCCTGGCCATCACCGCAGCCATGCCGGAGGGCACGGGACTCGGCGCCTTCGCCGAGACATACCCCGACCGCTTCTTCGACGTCGGGATCGCCGAACAGCATGCCGTGACCTTCGCCGCCGGGCTGGCCATTTCCGGATTCAAGCCCATGGTGGCCATCTATTCGACATTTCTCCAGAGGTCCTACGATCAGGTCTATCACGATGTCTGTCTGCAGGATCTTCCGATCGTTTTCGCCCTGGACAGGGCCGGGTTGGTGCCCGACGACGGGCCCACTCACCAGGGTGTCAACGATATCGCCTATCTCAGCCACATGCCCAACATGATCATCATGGCGCCCCGGGATGAAAATGAAATGCGGCACATGCTCTATTCCGCATTTCGCTATAAACACCCCGTTGCCGTCAGGTTTCCCAAGGCCAAGGGCGCCGGGGTTCCCCTGGACAAGGAATTTCAGGAACTCCCGGTCGGCCGGGCCGAAGTCCTGAAGGAAGGCCGGGATCTTTTCCTGGCTCTCGGCAGCATGGTTGCTCCGGCATTGGAAGCCGCGATCCGGGTGGAAGAGGTCGGGATTTCCCTGGCTGTGGTCAACGCCCGGTTCGCCCATCCGATCGATGAAGCCTTGATTCTCGAGCGCGCACGGGACGGTGGAACGGTGTTGACCGTGGAGGAGGGCATCGTGACCGGAGGCTTCGGCAGTGCCGTCCGCACTCTTCTTGACCGTGAGAAGCGGTTCGATGTCCGCTTCAAGGCGATGGGGCTTCCCGTCGATATTTTTCCCGTCGGCCGGTCCGAGATCATCAGGAGCAGATATGGGCTGGATGTCGACGGTCTTGTGGCGGACATCCGGGCGTTTTACGGGAAGACCGCGTCCTGATCTCCCTTGAGACGGCGGGGTATCGAACGGAATGAGGATGAAGGAACGAGCGGATAAGCTCCTTGTCGAGCGGGGCCTGGCCGACACGCGCCAAAAAGCTCAGGCCCTGATCATGGCCGGGCGGGTCTACTCCGGCGAGGAAAAGGTCGACAAGGCCGGGCGTCTTTACGATGCCGTCGTCCCCCTTGCGATTCGCGAAGGCTTGCCGTTCGTCGGTCGCGGCGGACTGAAACTGGCCGAAGCGCTGGACCGATTCGATGTGGATGTCGGGAATGCGGTCGTCCTCGATATCGGGGCCTCCACGGGGGGTTTTACGGATTGTCTTCTCCAGCGCGGCGCCGGGAAAGTCATGGCCGTCGATGTCGATATCGCCCAGCTTGACCACGGCCTGCGCCGCGACCCCCGGGTGATCACCATCGAAAAGAACGCCCGCTATCTTTCTCCGGAAGATCTCCCCGAGCGACCCGACTTTGCCGTCATGGATGTCTCTTTCATATCCATAAGAAAAATTCTTCCGGCCTTGAAACAGATTCTAGGATCCGGCCTTCTGGCGGCGCTCATCAAGCCGCAATTCGAAGCCGGCCGCGGCCGGGTCGGGAGGAAGGGCATTGTCCGCGATCCGGCCGTTCACGAAGAGGTTCTGAGCGCCGTCGCCGCCGGAGTTGCGGAAGACGGATTCGCCGTTCTGGACATCATGTCCGTTTCGACGCGGGGACGGAAAGGCAACCGGGAGTTCTTTTTCCTCCTGGCGCCTGAAAGACGGTCTCTGTCGGAGAAGGAGATTTGCCGGCGGATCAAGGAGGCGATAGGAGAGGAGCATGAAAAAAATCACTAAAGCCGGGTTTGTCATCAAGCCCCACGCCGTCGGTGTGGAGGAAGTTCTGATGCAGACCATTGCTTATTGCGAGCGACGCGGCATTCGATGTCTTCTTGAAAAAGACGCGGCTGAAAAAATCGGCGCTAAAAAAGGCCTGGCCCGCGAACGGATCCCCGGCGCCTCCGATCTCGTGGTCGTGCTGGGGGGAGACGGCACTCTTCTCAGCATCGCTCACCTGGCTGCTCAGGCCGGAATTCCCGTCATGGGCGTCAACATGGGGCGCTTGGGATTTCTGACCGAAATCCCGACGGAGGAAGCCGTTCTGACCCTCGATAACCTGCTCGGCGGAAACCGGGATATCATCAGTTCCCGCTGGCTGTTTGAGGCCCGAGTCGGCCGGCGAAGGTCTTATTGTCTCAACGATGCGGTCATTACCAAGGGTGCGCTGGCCCGCATGATCGATTTCACGATCGCCGTCGACGGCGAGCCGGTGGCCCGGCTCAAATCCGACGGCCTGATCATTTCAACTCCGACAGGATCCACAGCCTATTCTCTATCCGCAGGCGGCCCCATCGTTCATCCCGGTCTTCATGCGACCGTCATCACCCCCATTTGTCCCCACACGTTTTCGTTCCGCCCGCTCCTCATCCCTTCCGAATTCCGGGTTTCCGTCCGGCTCCTGACGGCCGGAGAAGAAGTTCATTACACGCTCGACGGCCAGCGCGGCGGCGCCATGGTTGAGGGCGACGTGCTGAACATCCGACGGGCTCCGCTCGAACTGCTGCTTGTGACCTCGCCGAAGAGGAATTATTTTGATCTCGTCAAAGAGAAGCTAGGCTGGGCCACCTCCTAGGCCGAAACTGTGCGTTAAAAGAGCCGGGGATTTCAATTTTTTCCCCTATTTCCGGCTCTTTTAACCCTTCGGGCGTGCCGATCTTCCCGCATCGATTTCGTCCCGGCCTGCTCGACGTAGCTCAACTACGCCTGCGCAGTCCGCTCCTTATCGCTACGGCAATCTCGACCCGCGCACAGCCTCGGCCTTCCGGGCGAGCCGATCCGGCCGCATCTGCTGCGTCCCACAGTTTTTTCTTAGGCTTTCGCGGGGCGCAGGGGGGATCCCGGAGCAAGCCGTCGGAGGGTCGAGCGGGCACGGATCCGAAACCGCAGGTTGAGGAGAGCGAGACCCGGGAACCGAGACTGTGCGCAGGCCAAGATGGCCGTTCCGGCAAGGATGCAGTTTGTGAGGGCGTAGTTGAGCTACGTCGAACAGGCTGCGACGCAGCCGGAATGGCCAGATTGGCTTGCCCGAAGGGTGAAAACTCCAAATAAGAAGAAAGAAAAAAAATCTTGGAGTTTTCACGAACGGTTTCGGAGCCGGAGTGGACGGGACTCGCCGGGGCCCGGACACGTCTTGAGAAGGGATTCCCCCGAGCCCGAAGAGCGAAAGCCGTCTCCGCCGCCTCGGCCCGTGAATAACCAGTCTCCGCCCGAGGCTGTGCGTGAAAACGCCCGGATTTCTTCTTTTCTTCATATTTCCGGCTCTTATAACGCACAGCCTCGGCCCTGCGGGCGAACCGATCCGGCCGCATCTGCCGCGTTGCTCCGCAAGTTGACTTTTGGGAGGGCGTCTTCTATGATCCAAACATGAGACGGAACCTCCGGATTGTCTTTGTCACGCCCGAGATTTCCCCGCTTGCCAAGTCCGGGGAATTGGCAGATTTGTCCGGCTCACTGACACGGACTCTGGCTGACGCCGGGGCCGAAGTTTCCGTTTATCTCCCCAAGTATCGCAAGCCGGAGATCGATTCCCTGGCCGCCTCGGCCGTCCGGACGGAACTCACCGTTCCCCTTGGAGAAGATAGAGTCAGGGTCTCTGTCCTGACCGCGGTCATGGGCAAAGTCCAGGTTTTCATGATCGACAGTCCCCGGCATTTTTTAAGGGAAAGCATCTACGGTTCGCCTCAAGGCCCGTTTCTCGACAATGACGAGCGGTTCGTTCTCTTCGGCCGGGCCGTCTGCGAACACATGATCAAGTCCCGGATGAAGCCGGATATCATTCACTGTAATAACTGGCCGTCCTCTCTGGTTCCCGTTTTCATGCGCACCCATTATGGACGCCGGGTTCTTTTCAGGAACGCCGTTTCCGTGCTCACGCTTCACAACGCCGGCTACCAGGGAGATTTTCCTCCGGAAAGCCTGGCCCTGACCGGGCTCAACTGGGATTTTCTCAATTCCGAGGCGGCTTTTTTTGAAAACCGGTTCAATTTTCTCAGGTCGGGAGTTTTATATGCCGATGCGGTCAACACCGTCAGCCGGACCTATAAAAAAGAAATCCTTTCCGGACTTCACGGTGGTAAGCTCAAGGAAATCCTGAATCGGCGTCCACGGACGTTCTCAGCCATCCGCAACGGCATCGACCCCGTCGAATGGAATCCCGAATCGGACGCCTATATCGCCGCCGGCTTCAAAGGGTCCAATCTTGACGGAAAGGCCGTCTGCCGCCGGGACCTGAAAGAAGAACTGAGGCTGAAGAATCCGGAGTTGCGGCGGCCTCTTCTGGGCATGGTGTCCTATCTGGCTCCGCAAAAAGGGGTCGATCTCATCATGGAATCCCTGGGCGATATGATAGCCATGGATATCGGACTGGTTGTTTTGGGCGTTGGGGAGGAAAAATACGAAAAGTTTTTCCGGCAGGCGGAAATCGATTATCCGGGCCGTGTGGCGGTTCGATTTGAGCCCGGGACCGCTTTGACTCATAAGGTCATAGCCGGATCCGATATCCTTCTGATTCCTTCGATCCATGAGCCATGCGGTTTGAGCGCGATGTTCGCCATGAAATACGGAACAATTCCTGTTGTGCGGGCGACCGGAGGGCTTAAGGAAACCGTCTCTCCCCATGACCCGAAGACGGGGAAAGGCGTTGGATTTGTTTTTGAGGAATTTTCCCGTTCGGCGTTCATGGATGCCGTGAGACAGGCCGTGCGCATCTTCGAGCGGCAGGAGGAGTGGCGGGGCATCATGAATGCAGCTATGGACAGGAATTACAGCATCCGGAAAACCGCCGGAGAATATTTGAAGCTCTATCGAAAAAGTTTGGAAATTCAAGGAGGAAAAATCCATGTCGAGTGAACACATCATCGACGGCTCCGACGCCGGGTTCGAACAGCTTGTGCTGAAATCGGGACTCCCCGTTCTGGTGGATTTCTGGGCTCCCTGGTGCGCACCCTGCGGCATGATTGCCCCTGTTCTTGAGGAAGTGGCCCGGACTTATCAGGGCCGTCTTCAGGTCGTCAAGGTCAATGTCGATGACAATCCCCAGTCGTCCCAGACTTACGGTGTCATGACCATCCCCACCCTGATGCTGTTCAAGGGAGGAGAAGTCCGGGATAAAGCCGTTGGGGTTGTCTCCAAGGAAAAGATCGAGACGCTCATCGCGTCGCACGTCAAGGCCGGCTGACTCTTCGGGCGTACCGATCTCACCGCATCGATTTCGTCGCACACCCTCGGTTTTCGCAAAAAAGTTGCATTTTGCCGGCTCAGGATGTTATGATTCAAACAATAAGGCTGTCCAACCAGTAAAAACCGAGGAGGAGTTCCCATGAACAGGAAACTCATACGTCCCGATCTTTCGGAGATCAAAGAGAAGATGTCCCAGGAAAAAGATCCGGCGAAAAGGAAAATGCATCCTCCGACGGATACGCATGCCGAGAGCTACTATTATCTCAAGCAGATGAACAAGAAAACACCTGTTGCGGTTGTTTTAGCCGATGGAGAGGTGCTCAAGGGATCCATCGAGTGGTATGACAGAAACTGCATCAAGCTCACCCGCCAGGAAGATCCCAACCTTCTCATTTACAAAGCCAATATCAAGTACATTTATAAGCTCGAAGAAGAAGAAACGGCGGCAAAAAAACGGCGATGACGCCCCCCCGCATCGGGGTCACCCTCGGAGATCCGGCCGGGATCGGCCCTGAAATCGTCGTAAAAGCTCTAGCGGAGTTACAAACCCTCCCCTCCGCACAATATGTGATCTATGGAGAATCACGAATCATCCAAAGCGCCGAGCAGGCTTTGGGCCTGCGTTTGGGATGGAATCATGAGATTGAGCTGCGCGATCTTCCGCCCGGTGTCACTTATCCCAAGACAAGGGGTCCGTCTGAAGCCGGTGGACGAGCCTCTTTCTTATGGTTCGAGGCTGCCGTGGAGGATGCACGGCGAGGCGAATTGCAGGCCTTGGTGACGGCGCCCATTTCCAAGGAATCCTGGAGCCTTGCCGGTCTGTCCTGGCGGGGACACACGGAATATCTTGAACGCGACCATCCCGAGGCCATCATGTCCTTCTGGTCACGGAACCTGCGCGTCGCTTTGCTCAGCCATCATTTGCCGCTTCGGGAAGCGCTCGAGAGGATCAAAAAAGAAGCGATTCTGGCGTTTCTAAGATCGCTGCGGCAAAGCCTCGATAAACTGTCATCCGGGATTACGACGCTCCTCGTGGCCGGGTTGAATCCTCATGCCGGGGAAAAGGGAATTCTGGGGCATGAAGAGGAAACGGAGATCCGCCCGGCCGTCGAAGAGGCTGTCAAGGAAGGGATGGATGTCGCCGGCCCTTTCCCTCCCGATACCGTTTTCCTGATGTCCCGCGGCAAATCGGACAGAATGGTCGTCGCTCTTTATCATGATCAGGGTTTGATTGCCTTTAAAATGGAGGCCTTTTCGACCGGCGTCAACATGACGCTCGGGACGCCTTTTGTCAGAACGTCTCCCGACCACGGAACGGCCTTCGAAATCGCCGGGATGAATTGCGCGGATCCCTCGAGTATGCAGGAGGCCCTGATTCTGGCCGCAAACCTTGTCACCAAAAAATAACCCCGCACTTTTGATAGCCGACCCGTTCTATTAACGAGTCCGCTTGAGATGCCCCCGAATCTCCCGGTCCACGTCGCGCTTTTTGATCGTTTCGCGCTTCTCGTAGGCTTTTTTGCCGCGCCCGAGACCGAGCACGACTTTAATTTTTCCTTTGGGATTGAAAAACACCTTGGTCGGGATCAGGGTCAGCCCGCGCTCCTGGATCTTTCCGGCCAGCCGCCGGATTTCCCGGCGGTGCAAGAGAAGCTTGCGGTCCCGCAGCGGTTCGTGGTTGAAGATATTGGCCGCCTCGTAGGGACTGATATGGCATTTGACAAGAAAGATTTCACCGTCCCGAACATCGGCATAGCTCTCCTTGAGGCTGACGCGCCCTTCTCTCACGGACTTGACCTCGCTGCCGAGAAGCACAATGCCGGCCTCGAAGGTTTCCAGGATTTCGTATTCATGTGAGGCGGCTTTATTGACCGCGGCGGTTTTCACGGCGATTCCCCGGACACCCCGGTTTCCACCCGGATGAGGCTGATGTGACGCTTGTTCATTTTCTCGACGGTGTAGCGGTCGCTTCGGAAAATCAGAGTGTCGCCCTCTTTCGGCAACCGGCCGAATTCATAGAGAAAAAATCCGGCCAGGGTGGTGTAATCGGCTTTCTCGGGGATTTTCAAAGGGAGCCGTTCATTCACGTGCTTGATGGATGCCGAGCCTTTCATGATGTAGGCGTTGCCCCCGAGAGTCGTGAGCCAGTCCTCGGGACGGATATCGTACTCGTCGTGGATATCCCCCGTGATTTCCTCGATGATGTCTTCGAGAGTGACGAGGCCCTCGATGGTTCCGAATTCGTCGACAACCAGAGCCATGTGGACGGCCTTTTCCTGCATCTGGAGAAGAGCTTTTTCGAGAGGAGCCAATTCCGGAATAAAGAAAGGTTTCCGCAGAACGCTTCGGATATCGAAATCCCCCACGTCGCAGAGCTTGGAGATGATGTCCTTGGCGTGAATGACGCCTTCGATGTTGTCCAGTCTCCCCGTGTAGACGGGAAAGCGCGAATGCCCCGAATCCCGGATGGCGGCCGCGATGTCCTTGAGAGGCGTGTTGATCTCGATGCCCCGAACCTGGGGTCGGGGGATCATGATTTCCCGGACGGGCCGTGTGCTGATATCCAGGATGCCGGCGATCATTTTTTTCCTCAAGCTCGACATTCCCCGGATTCCCGAAGTCAGGAAAATACGGATTTCCTCTTCATTGAGCTTTCGGGCCAGAGGGTTTTCCTCGGACGTCAGTTTCGGGAAAACGATCCCGGACAGGACGGAAAAGCCTTTGGCCAGGGGAAAGAAAATCAGTTTAAAAAATCGGATGGGATGAATGACCAGGTAGGTCACCTTGAGCGGATTATGGGCGGCGTAGGTTTTCGGATTGAGTTCTGAGAAAAAAAGCAGAAGCGCCGTGGTGGCGACGGTTGCCAGCGCGACGGCCTGGTTCTGGTTGTCGGGAAAAAGAGACACGAAGATGTATGTGGCCAAGGATGCGGCTGCGGCATTGGCCAGGGTATTTCCTATGAGGATCGTGGCCAGGAGATCCTGGACCCGGGCCAGAGCTTTGCGGATGTGGGTCGCCCGTTTCTGGCCCTTTTCCTCCATGGAGGCGAGTGTGTAGGGATTGACGGCGATGAAGGCCGTTTCCGAAGAGGAAAAAAGAGCGCTCAGGGCAAGAAAGGCTATGAACAGAAGGACGGCGGTCAGTATCATTCCGGTCAGTGGTTGACCCGATGTTTATGATTCTGAAAGCACTTCGACAGGGCGTCTTCGATCTTCTCTTCGATCTTTTTGTTGGGCAGGCAGGACGCCGTCGAAATCTCGATGACGAGAAGCTCCTTGGCTTTTTCCATCATTTTTTTCTCGCGATAGGAAAGGGGCTTGATCATGTTCAGGCAGTGCAGGCTTTTCAGAACCTGGGCCGTGCCCATGAGCGTGCCGGACTTCATGAGGTCGATATGCTCTTTATACCGCCCCTTCCAGTTCATGATGATATCGTCGGGAGAGGATCGGATGTAGGAGAAAATCTTCTTGACGGCCTTTTCCTCCATCGGTCGCCGGACGCCGACTTCGGCGAAGACCGATACGGGCAGGAGAACCAAAGCATTGGAGGACAGGATACGAAGGTGGAAAACCTTGAATGTCTCTCCGTTATGAGTCGCCTGGTCGATGGCTTCGACAAAGCCAAGTCCGTGGTTGGGATAAATGATCTTATCCCCGACTTTAATAGGATTCATTCGCCCTCAGTATAAAGGAAACCGCTTCTCCCGTCAATCGATAAAGCCTCGGATTTGTCGTTTTCGTTCTTGACAGAGCGTAACATATTCAATTATCATACATTCCTAATTCCCCGAGGACATAGAACATCATGAAAAGAACATTTCAGCCGAACAATCGCAAAAGAAAAAAAACTCATGGTTTTCGAGTTCGGATGAGGACGAAATCCGGCCAGGAAGTGATCAAGAGCCGCCGCCGAAAAGGAAGAAAAAGAATCGCCGTTGGATGAAAGCCTGTCTTTTCGGGCGCGGCTTAGGAAAAAAGAGGATATTTCTGCGGTTTATTCCAGGGGATTGCGTTGCCGAGGGCGGTATTTCCACATTGTCTATCTGCCCGGTCCCTTAGAACATTCAAGAGCGGCTTTCGTGGCCGCCCGAAAAGTCGGCGGCGCTGTTGTCCGGAACAAAGCCAAGAGACGCATGAGAAGTCTTTTTCGACGGAACAAGAACTTGTTGCCCGCAGCCACGGATATGGTGTTTGTCGCCAAGACGAGCATGGCTTCCGCCTCATGGCGGGAGATACATGCCGATTTTCTGGCCATGGCCGGGTTCATGCGCAAACGCGCCCGGGGATGAAAAAGGCAGTCCTGTTTCTGCTTCGAGGATATAAAAAAATGTTTTCTCCGCTGTTGGGCGTCCGCTGCCGGTTTTTTCCCAGTTGCTCGGATTATGCTTCGGAGGCCATCGCCAAGCACGGATTGGCCAAGGGGTCCTGGCTGGCCGTCCGGAGATTGATGAAATGCCATCCCTTCCATGAAGGCGGTATCGATCACGTTCCCTGAGAGGTTTAGATATGGAAAAAAGACTCATCCTGGCCATCGGGCTTTCTTTTGTGGTTCTGGTGCTTTACCAGGCGTTTTTCGTCAAGCCGCCTCCCGAGGCGGCCCGCCGCCCCCAGGAAACGGTGGCCGCGCCGGACATCCCCTGGGCTCAGGATGCGCCGGCTGAAACGGAGGCCCCGGCTCCCGCATTGAAAATCCAGGAACCCGCCGAGCCTGAAATCGCGGGCGCGGTTTCCGCGGCACAGGAAGAAACCGTCCTGGTCGAGACGCCTCTTTACAGTGCCGTTTGGAGCAACCGCGGCGGCATTCTGACGAGCTGGAAACTCAAGGAACACAAGGCACGGGCCGTCAAAGGGCGGGAAGGGGAAAAGCAAGCGCTTGACATGGTTCCCCTGGAAGCGGCCGAAAAAGGGACATTTCCTTTTGCCGTCCGAACCGGGGACGAAGAACTGGATCGGATTTTGAACACCGCCTACTACCGGGTCTCGCAGACATCTCTCAATATTTCCGAAGGCCGAATCGCGGAAGTCGAATTTGAGTATTCCGATGGAAAAGGTATCCGGGCTGAAAAGCGCTTTGTCTTTTCCGGCGGCACGTATGCCATGGATATGAATATCCGGGTCTGGAAAGACGGGCGGGAAGTTCCCCTTGCGGTCATTTGGGGTCCCGGCCTCGGCAATCCGACCCCGGAAGAGCTGAAACAGCGATTCAGCGCCGCTTCGGGAGCCGCCGTCTTCTCCGGCGGGAAGGTTCATCGCATGGACGAAAGAAAGTACAAGGCCGAGAGAAGCGCCTTCAATTTCGTCGAGTGGGCCGCTTATGAAGACAATTATTTCGCCGCCATGTTCCTGGTCGGGAATCAGCGGGGGACGGCCGTTTTCGAGCTCCGGCCCGCCGAGGACGGACCGGACTATTTCCTGGCCGTCAGCGGGCCGGTCATGGCTTACATCGGGCCGAAGGAGATCGACAGGCTGAAGGCTTTCGGTCACAACGCCAAGGCCCTTATCAATTTCGGGTTTTTCGGATCGATCGCGGAAATCCTTCTCATCGGCATTCGGTTTTTTCACGGGCTTGTCCCCAACTGGGGCTTTGCCATTATCATCATGACCATTGTCGTCAAGATTCTCTTCTTCCCTCTGACTTACAGTTCTTCGAAATCCATGGCCAAAATGGCCGAGTTGCAGCCGAAGATCAAAGCCCTGCGTTCGAAATACAAAAAAGCCAAACAGGACATCGGGCAGAGACGCCAGATGAACGAAGAAATGATGAAGCTCTATAAGCAACACGGCGTCAATCCCGCCGGGGGATGCCTGCCGATGCTCATTCAGCTTCCCATCTTCTGGGGATTTTTCCGAATGCTGACGGTGGCGGTGGAATTCCGTCACAGCCCCTTCATCTTCTGGATCAAGGACTTGTCCGTCATGGATCCTTTCTACGTCACGCCTCTTCTGATGGGCGCCACGCAGTTCGTTTCCATGAAAATGACGCCCACGTCCGCCGATCCCGCCCAGGCAAGAATGATGATGATCATGCCCGTCGTTATGACGGTGTTTTTCCTGAGTTTCCAAAGCGGTCTTGTCTTGTATTGGTTGACGTCCAATGTTCTCCAGATCGGCCAGCAGGCTCTTATGAACAAGATGATGGCCAAGAAAAAAAGAGAAAGCCATGGAAAAAGAAAATAACGCCGCTGTGGTTTCCCAGGCGGACGAAAAGCGCGAGTTCAAGGGCCGCAATCTTGAGGAGGCGATCAGCCTGGCCGAACACCGGATGAAACTGCCGCGCGAGCAATTCTATTATGAGATCGTGGCCGAAAAGACCCGGCTTTTCGGAATCAAGGCCAAGGAAATCGTCATCCGGGCCTGGCCGAAAAAGGAATCCGAGGAAGACACGATCGAGAATTTCCTCGACCGGCTGAAAGACGTTTTTCCTCTGGAGTTGTCGTATCAGGTCAAAAAACGCAATGGGATGGTCTATGTCATTTTTAACGGTCCCGACAAAGCGCTGCTTCTCCGCGAGGAAGGGACGCTTCTTCTGGCCATCCAGCATGTTTTGAACAAAATCTCCCAGGTCAAAGTCCAGGTGGATTGCGAGTTCTTCAGGAAGAGAAAAGAGAACCGATTGAGGGACTTTGCCCATAGCGTGGCCCGGCAGGTCGCCGAGACCGGCCGTGACGAAGTTTTGGATTTCATGAACCCCTACGAGCGGCGCATCGTCCATATCGCGGTCAATCAAATCCCGGGCGTGACGACGGAAAGTCTCGGCGAAGGCTTTCTGAAAAAAATGAAAGTCTTCTCGGAACACAAACGGAACGCCCAGGACTTTCGCCGAGCCAAATAACCGTTCCGCAACCCGTGCCGTTCCTTTTCCGGCCCGGCCGGGGAGTTGAGCCATGAGATATCCAAACGGGGACACGATTATCGCTGTCGCCACGCCTCCCGGACGAGGCGGGCTGGCGGTCATTCGTTTGAGCGGCCGGAAGGCGCTTTCCATCGCCATGAAAATCTTCCGCCCGTCCGCGCCGCGAAAACTCCGGGATTTTCCCGTTCGCCGGCTGATTTTCGGAAAACTCGGGCCGAGCGGACGGGAGGCTTTCGGCGATTCCGCCTTTGCCGTCCATTTTCGGGCGCCCCGATCCTATACCGGAGAAGATGTCGTGGAGATCTTCTGCCACGGCAGCCCCGTCGTCGTCGAAGAAGCCGTGCGCCTGGGAATCAAGGCCGGGGCAAGGTCCGCCGCAGCCGGGGAATTCACGTTTCGGGCCTTTGCCAATGGGAGGATGGATCTTCTTCAGGCGGAAGCTCTGAACGATCTGATCGGTGCCGAGACTCTGACACAAGCCAGGCTGGCTTCCCGCCAACTGGCCGGAAGCCTGTCTGGACGGATCGCCGCCATCCGCCGGGGCCTCATCGATGCTCTGGCCGGCATCGAAGCCGCGATCGAATTTCCCGATGACGACATCGGCTTGAAGCCGGCATCGCCGGCTGACGGCCTGGCCGCTTTGTCAGCCGATGTCTCCGCCCTCGTCGGAACATACGAGGCCGGCCGGTCCCTGGTCGAAGGGGTCACGCTGGTTCTTGCCGGCGGGCGCAATACGGGGAAATCCACGCTTTTCAATGCCCTATTGGGAGAAGAGAGGGCCATTGTTACGCCGCAGCCGGGGACCACCCGGGATTTTATCAGAGAAAAATGGGCCGCCGATCGAACGCTCTTTAACTTAGTGGATACGGCGGGTTGGGGACGACCTTCGAATCCGGCGGAAAAAACCGGAATCGAAAAAAGCCGGGATCTGGCATCCGGTGCGGACGGCCTTCTCATCGTCCTCGACAGATCCCGAAAAGAGACCCGGAACGATTTCGATATCCTGACATTTTGTCCGGAGAAAAAAGCGGTTCTCATCTTTAACAAATCCGATCTTCCGGCGGTTGCGGATATCGAAAGCCTCAAGGCGACAAGACCTGGAGCCCCGGCTCTCGAAATCTCGGCTCTCTGCGGATCGAACCTGAAACAACTCCGGGAGACGATCCTTTCCGTTTTTTCCGCTCCCGAAGGCTTCGAGGAAGAAATGATTCTCCACGGCCGGCAAAAGACCGTCTTTCAGGATATCGGAGATGCTCTCGGACGGGCCGAGGCGCTTCTCCGCTCGGGACATTCCGAGGATATCGTCGCGGAAGAGATCCGGCAAACCCTTCCGCTGATCGGACGCTTGACGGGAGAAATCCGGGACGAGGAGATCCTCGAGGACATTTTCAACCGGTTTTGTGTCGGTAAATGATGCGCTTGCCCAGGTCCGAAAACGGCTGCGATTTTGATATCATCGTTATCGGCGCGGGCCATGCCGGGTGCGAGGCCGCCGCCGCCTCAAGCGCCATGGGGCACCGGGTCTGCCTGGCGACCATTCATCTCGAGACGATCGCCCAGATGTCCTGCAACCCGGCGATCGGCGGTTTGGCCAAGGGACATCTTGTTCGGGAGATCGATGCGCTGGGCGGACTCATGGGCCTTCTGGCGGATGAGACCGGCATTCATTTCCGGCTTCTCAATCGCAGCCGGGGCGGCGCTGTTCAAGCTCCGAGAGCCCAATGCGATAAAGCTGACTACCGCCTGGCCATGAAAAGGCGTCTTGAGGAGACTCCGGGGTTGACTCTTTTTCAGGGCATCGTCTCCGAGATCCTGATTGATAAAGGTCATGCGGCTGGTGTACGGCTGATCGACGGAACCCGGCTTTCCGCCCGTGCGGTGATCCTTTCCCCGGGAACTTTCATGAACGGAATCATCCACATCGGACTGAACAGCTACCCCGCCGGCCGGGCCAATGAGCCGCCGGCCATGGAATTGGCCGAGGACATTCGGAGGCTGGGGTTTAAGAACATGCGCCTGAAAACGGGAACGCCCATGCGCATCGACGGGCGAAGCGTGGATTGGAGCCGGTTTGAAGCCCAGGCGGGGGACGAAGAACCTGTCCCTTTTTCTTTCCGCACCGAAGGCCGTCTCGAAAACCGCGTTCTCTGCCATGCCGGTTACACCAGCGAGGCCACGCATGACTTGATTCGGGCCAATCTCGACAGATCACCTCTCTACAGCGGAAAAATCGCGGGAGTCGGCCCCCGATATTGCCCTTCCATCGAAGACAAAGTGGTCAAGTTCCCCCATCACCGTCGCCACCAGGTTTTTCTGGAACCCGAGGGGCTCGAAACCACGGAAATATATGTCAACGGGTTGTCCTCCAGTCTCCCCTATGACGTTCAGACAAAAATCTTGAAAACCATCGACGGCCTTGAAGAGGCCCGGATTCTGAGACCGGCTTACGGAATCGAATACGATGCCGTATCGCCGGCGGAACTTCTTTCCAGCCTGGAGACGAAGAAAATTCAAGGCTTATATCTTGCCGGCCAGATCAACGGCACATCGGGCTATGAAGAGGCCGCCGCCCAGGGGCTTATGGCCGGGATCAATGCCGCGTTAAAAATATCCGGGGCGAAGCCTTTTGTCCTCGGCCGCGAGGAAGCCTATATCGGGGTTCTGGTGAATGATCTGGTCACCAAAGGCGTGGATGAGCCCTATCGTCTTTTTACTTCGAGAGCCGAACATCGGCTGAGGCTGCGGATCGACAATGCCGACACCCGGTTGACGGGCTACGGAAAATCCCTCGGCCTTATCGACGAAAAAGCTTTCGTGCGCTTCGAGGAAAGGCAGGCCAGGTTGCGGGAAACGTTGGATCTTCTTCGCAAGAAAAAAATCAAAATCGACAATCAGACGATTTCTCTTCGGCAATTCCTGAAAAAACCTGAAATTGGAATCCGGAGTGTGCTAGAATATGCCGAAGTTTCCACACCCCTGAGTGACGAAGACATGAGAAGTATTGAATCCGAAGTCAAGTATGAGGGTTATCTCAAGAAACAGGATCGGGAAATGATTCGGGTTGCCGGGGCGGACAGAATGAAAATCCCTTCGGATCTGGAATATCCGACTGTTCCGGGGCTAAGCCGGGAAGTCGCCGAAAAGCTGGCCGCAGCCAGGCCCGCCACAATCGGCGAGGCCGCCGGCCTCCCCTGGATGACGCCGGCCGCCATGGCCAATCTTTCTTTTTTCCTTCAATCTCGCCATCGAAAGAACACATCCCCGCGCCGAAATGTTTCACGTGAAACACCGAGGGAACATGAATAAGATCATGGCTGTTGCCAATCAGAAAGGTGGTGTCGGGAAGACCACGACGGCGATTAATCTGGCTGCGGCTCTCGCGCTCAGGAACCGGAGAACGCTTCTTGTCGATTTTGATCCCCAGGGCATGGCCACCTTGGGGCTTGGCAAGGCCAAGACGCCGAACACAGGCATTTACGAAGCCATGATGAACGGCGCCGATGTCATGAGCCTGGTTCAGGGCACGGAAGTTGAAAACTGTTATCTATGCCCCTGTTCTCCGGAGCTTTCCGGCTTTGAAGCCGAGCTTTTTCCCCAGGAGTCCCGTGAGACGCGTCTGGGCAGTGCCCTGGAAAGCGTCCGCCGGTTCTTCAATTACATTCTGATCGACTGCCCGCCGTCTCTGGGTTTTCTGACAATCAATGCTCTGACGGCCGCCGATTCCCTGATCATTCCCGTTCAGACTGAATTTTTTTGCATGGAAGGCATCCCCGATCTTTTCCAAACCCTCGATACGGTCCGGACATATTTCAATCCCAAGCTGGCGGTGGCGGGAATTGTCCTGACCATGTACGACGAAAGAACCAACCTGTCCAAACAGGTGGCCGATGAAATTCGAAAATCGCTGGGGTCCGTGATGTTCGAGACCATCGTTCCGAGAAGCATCAAGCTGGCGGAAGCGCCGAGTTTTGGCAAATCCGTGTTGCTTTATGATATAAAGTCCAAGGGTGCCGCAGCTTACCTGGATCTTGCGGAGGAGTTGATGAAAAGATGATGAAAAAAGCATTGGGAAAAGGTTTGGGCGCCTTTATCCCGGAAGAATTCGGAATTCTCAAGGACGAGCGCTATGCTGAAATCGAAATTGAACGCCTCCGGCCGAATCCGGCCCAGCCGAGGACTCAATTTGACGAGGCGACCATCGAGGAGCTGGCCCAGTCCATCAGGGAATCGGGCATCGTCCAACCCATTCTGGCCGTTCCCGATGGTGATTCGTTCAAGATCATTGTCGGGGAAAGGCGTTGGAGGGCTGCGCGTCTGGCCGGTTTGAGGCGCGTGCCGGTCCTTGTCCGGTCCATTGCTGAAGACAAGCAGATGGAGATTTCTCTGATCGAAAACCTCCATCGGGAAAATCTCAATCCGCTTGAAGTCGCCCGAGCCTACCAAAGGCTCATTCAGGAATTGGGATACACCCAACAGCAATTGGCGGAGAAAGTCGGGATGGACAGGTCTTCCGTAGCCAACACCCTTCGCCTTCTCAAGTTGCCGGAAGATATCCGGGTTGCTCTTGAACAGGGGCGGATTTCCATGGGGCACGCCCGATCCATTCTCGCTTTGGATGACCCCGGGGTTCAGGAGGAGGCGTTCCGGAAAATCATGGATCAAAATCTTTCCGTTCGGAATACGGAAAAACTTGTCAACCGCCTCAAGGAAAGAGCGCCGAGAATCCAGAGACCTCTCGAGGATCCCGACCTCAATGCCGTCCAGGAGGACATGGTCAAATCCTTGGGAACCAAGGTGCTCATCTCGGGCAACCGCAACAAGGGTGTGGTCAAAATCTATTTCTATTCCATGGATGATCTCAATACCATTTTTTCCAGAATAAAAGGAGAATTCTCATGAAAGACAAACCCAGGGAATTCAACGAAACCAAGCTGGCCGGACTGATCGACCAGGAAACCCATCTCAAGGGGGATTTGTCCTTCAAGGGCTCTTTCAGAATCGAGGGTCAGTTCCAGGGCACCATTAACTCGGACTCTCTTCTCATCATCGGCGAAAAGGGCAAGGTGGAAGCCGATGTCAAGGTCGGCCAAATCATCATCAACGGCGAAATCAAAGGCAACATCCAGGCGGTTGAGAAAGTGGAAATTCACAACCGGGGCCGGGTCTTCGGGAGTATCGTGACGCCCCGGCTCATGGTTGAAGAGGGTGCCTATCTGGAAGCCAGTTGTCAGACGACGGACCGGCCCGGCGCCGGAAAAAGCACGACCGAGGTAAAACCGGGAGCCGAAAAATCTTGAAGAAAGCCCTCGGCATCATCCCGGCCCGGTTTGAATCCAGCCGGTTCCCCGGAAAACCCCTGGCTCTCATTCACGGTCAACCGATGATCCGGAGAGTCTACGAGGCGGCAAAAAGCGCGAATTCCCTTGACCGCATTATTGTGGCGACCGACGATGGGAGAATCGCCGAAGCCTGCCGCTCATTCGGCGCTCCGGTCGTCATGACATCTCCGCATCATCGCTCGGGAACGGAAAGAGCGGCCGAGGCGGCGGCGGCTTTTGACAGCCCGATCGTGGTCAATATCCAGGGAGATGAGCCTCTGCTCGACGGCCGGGATATCGACAAACTGGTCCAGGCTCTTCAGGATGAAAAAACGTCCATGGCCTCTCTGATGATCCGCGTATGCGAAACACAATCCATTCACGATGAGAATCGGGTCAAAGTTGTGGCCGACAAGAACGGATACGCGCTTTATTTTTCCCGGGCGGCGATCCCTTTTCGCGCCGTCGACGGTTTTTATCAGCATATCGGGATCTACGCCTTTCAAAGAGGGGTTCTGGAGGCTTTCGCGCGGATCGATCCTTCTCCCTTGGAAATCAGCGAAAATCTCGAACAACTGAGAGCGCTGGAAAACGGTTTCCGCATCCGCATGATCGAAACTCAAACCCCCTCGCGGGGCGTCGATGTCCCTGGGGATATCGTCGAAATTGAAAGGATCCTCGACGCGGGAGAACCATGAGCAAATACGTTTTTGTGACGGGCGGTGTGATTTCCGGATTGGGTAAAGGCATCGCCTCGGCTTCCATCGGCCTGCTTCTCGAAAGTCACGGTTACAAGATCACGATCCAGAAATTCGACCCCTACCTCAACATCGATCCGGGGACCATGAGTCCCTTCCAGCATGGGGAAGTCTATGTCACGGACGACGGCGCCGAAACCGATCTCGACCTCGGCCATTACGAACGTTTCACCTCCACCCGAACGACCCAGGCCCACAACTGGACGGCCGGACAAATCTATGAATCCATCATCCGCAAGGAAAGAAAAGGGGAGTTTCTGGGCAAGACCGTCCAGGTCATTCCCCATGTCACGGACGAAATCCGGGAAAGATTCAAAGCCGTATCCGAAGGCCATGACGTCGTCATTGTGGAAATCGGCGGAACGGCAGGCGACATCGAAAGCCTGCCGTTTCTCGAGGCGACCCGTCAAATGCGCCTGGTACTCGGTCCGGAAAACACCATATTCGTTCACCTGACTTTGATTCCCTATGTTGGAGCCTCTGGGGAACTCAAATCCAAACCCACGCAGCACAGTGTCCGGGAACTCCGGGCTATCGGGATTCAGCCCGATATTCTCCTCTGCCGAACCGACCGGGCTTTGCCCAATGAACTGAAGGCGAAGATCGCTCTGTTCACCAACGTTCCTCTTGAAGCCGTCATCGCCGCCCGGGATGCCGGAAACATCCTTGAAATCCCTCTCAATTTCGCCAAAGAGAACCTGGACGGGATTCTCCTCCGGCTTCTTCATCTTGCGCCGGGAAAACCAAACCTGTCCAAATGGCGCGGTCTGGTTCGGAAAATCCAAAGTCTGCGGGATGAGGTCCGCATCGCCATGGTCGGAAAATATGCCGGACTTCACGATTCCTACATCAGCCTCAATCAGGCTCTGGACCACGGCGGATTGGCCAACAACGTCAAGGTCCGCATCGACTGGATCGAATCCGAGGAACTGGAAAAAAAAGATCCGGCGAGAGTTCTTAAAGGGATGGACGGCATTCTTGTGCCCGGCGGTTTCGGGATACGCGGCATCGAAGGCAAAATCCGGGCCGTATCGTATGCCCGAAAAAAAAGCGTCCCGTACTTCGGCATCTGTCTGGGCATGCAGGTTGCCGCGATCGAATATGCGCGGAATGCAGCCGGGCTCAAGGCCGCCAACAGCACGGAGTTCGACCCGGGGACGCCTCACAAAATCATCACTATGTGGCGCGAACTGTCGCGGGACTGCGATCTGGGCGGAACCATGCGCCGGGGCCGATATCTCTGCCGGCTGAAAAAAAATACCCTGGCCTTCAAAGCCTACGGCAAAACCGTCACTCAGGAGCGCCATCGCCACCGTTACGAATTCAACCCGGAATATGAAGACATCCTGGCCGGGGCCGGGCTGGTTTTTTCCGGAGTCAATCCCGATTACGGCCTTGTGGAAATCATCGAGCTTCGGAATCATCCCTGGTTTCTGGCCTGCCAGTTTCATCCGGAATTTCTGTCGAAACCCCTGGATCCTCATCCTCTTTTCAAGGCTTTCATTGGAGCATGCCATGCCAATCGTCTCAAAAGAAATCCCCATCGCTGAGGGCGTGGTCCTGGGCGGGCGGCGGCCTCAGGCTCTTATCGCCGGCCCCTGCGTTATCGAAAGCGAGGACCATGCCCTGGCCCTGGCCGGATCGATCAAGGACATCTGCGTTCGGCTGAAGATGCCGTTCATTTTCAAAGCCTCTTACGACAAGGCCAACAGGACATCGGGAAAATCCTTCCGGGGACCGGGATTGAAAGAAGGCTTGGCCGTTCTGCAACGCGTGAAGGAGACCCTCGGCGTGCCTGTTCTCTCCGATGTTCACGAGACCGGCCAGGTGGATCCGGCGGCCGAAGTGCTGGACGTCATTCAAATCCCCGCCCTTCTCATCCGCCAGACCGACCTGGTCGTCCGGGCGGCCCGCACGGGAAAACCACTCAACTTGAAGAAAGGGCAGTTCATGGCGCCCGAGGACATGAAACATGTCCTGGACAAGGTCCTCGACCAGGGAAACGATAAGGCCATCCTGACCGAACGGGGCGCCTGCTTCGGCTATCACAATCTCGTTTTCGATGTCCGTTCGATTCCCATCATGAAAAAACTGGGATGTCCCGTGGCCGTCGATGCCACCCATAGCATTCAACGGCCGGGCGGTGAGGGCGATCGCTCCGGCGGCGACGCCGAATTCATTCCCACCGTGGCCGCGGCCGGAACGGCCGCCGGCGCCGACGCGCTTTTCGTCGAAGTCCACGATCAGCCCGACCGGGCTCTTTCGGACGGAGGCAACTCATTGAATATAAAAGATTTATATGATCTTTTGTCCATGCTCATGAATATCCGGAAGGCCGTCCTCGGGGGAGAGTCATGACCCCCGCCGTCCCCAAGAAGTCCCATGACATGACAAAAAAGGAAATTGTCGCCGCCGGCCGCGAAGTTCTGAACATCGAAGCCGCCTCGGTGGCCGCCTTGAGTCTGCGCCTCGGGGCCGATTTCTCTTCGGCAGTGGAACTCCTGAGCCGGGCGAAAGCCCGGGTCATCGTCCTCGGAATGGGCAAGTCGGGCCTTGTGGGGCGAAAGATGGCGGCCACTCTGACGAGCTGCGGAACACCGGCCGTCTTCCTTCATCCGGCCGAAGCCGGACACGGCGACCTGGGCGTCATTCTCAAGGACGATGTGGTGATTGCGATCTCCTACAGCGGGGAAACTCGGGAAATCCTCGATCTCCTGGATTTCATCAAGCGCATCGGCGTCAAGCTGATCGCCGCAACCGGCGATTCCAAATCCCGGCTCGCCCGGCACAGCGATATCGTCCTCAATGCCCGTGTGGACAGAGAGGCCGGGCCGGGAAATATCATCCCGACGGCCTCGTCGACGGCGACTCTGGCCCTGGGGGACGCGCTGGCTTTGGCGGTCATGAAAAACAAGGGTCTCGGAGAAGATGATTTTGCCGTTGTCCATCCCAAAGGCCAGGCCGGCCGAAAGCTTATCAAAGTGGAAAATCTCATGCATCGCGGCCGGACCATCCCCTGTGTTCGGGCTTCGACACCGATGAAAGAGGCCATCGAGGAGATGACGGGCAAGAAACTCGGCATGACCTGCGTGGTGGACGAAGAAGGCCGGCTGGTCGGAATCATCACCGACGGCGATCTCCGGCGCACGCTCCGTCGATACAAAGGACGAATTCTCAACAAAACGGCCGGACAATGCATGACGCAGAATCCTCAGACCATCGGCCGGAATGAACTTGCGACGCAGGCCTTGAACATCATGGAGAAGAAAAAAATCACCTCTCTCGTCATCAAGGGATGCGACGGCCGAATCGAAGGGTTGATTCACCTGCACGACCTGTGGCGCACGGAGATGTTTTGATGGATGCCGCGGAACGGGCCCGCCGGATCGCCATGATTCTCATGGACGTCGACGGGACGCTCACGGACGGGACGCTCTGTGTTCAGCCCGACGGGACGGAGCTCAAGAGCTATCATGTCCGCGACGGACTGGGCATTCTGATGGCCGGCGCGGCCGGGATCAAAACCGGAATCATCACCGGAAAGACATCACAAGCCCTGGTGGGAAGAGCGGACAGGCTGGGCATCAAGGATGTCTATCAGGGCGCCTTGGATAAGCGAGGCGCCTTCAAAGCGATTCTCGAAAAACACGAGTTGATGCCGGAGCAGGTCGCCTTCATCGGCGACGATCTCGGCGACCTGCCCGTTCTTGAGCAGGCCGGACTGGCCGGCGCCGTGGGCGATGCGTCCGCCGAAGTCAAAGCGCGTTGCCACTATGTCTGTTTTCTGCCGGGAGGCCGGGGGGCCGTCCGGGAGTTTATCGAGTTCATTCTCAAGGCCCAGGGCAAATGGGACGGGCTCTGCGCCCGGATTACGGAAATCGGGAAGCCGGCCGCGCCGGTTCCGGATCCGGTTCAATAAGAAGGAGGATTTTATGAAGATGAATCCGAGTATTTTCAGGGAATACGATATTCGGGGGATTGTCGGAAAGGATCTCGATGAGGCCGTCGTGGAAACCCTGGGCCGGGCCATGGGCACTTATTTCCTCGATCGCGGCCAACGTGAAGTCGCCGTGGGCCGGGACGGCCGGATCAGTTCGCCTGAATTCGCCGTGGCCCTCACGCGGGGGTTGACGGCCACGGGATGCAACGTGACCGATCTCGGCGTCATCCCCACGCCGCTTCTTTATTTCACCATCTTTCACATGAACAAGGAAGCGGGCGTGATGATCACCGGCTCCCACAATCCCCCGGAACACAACGGTTTCAAGATCATGTCCGGCCGTGATGCGCTCTATGGACCCAGCATCCAGGAGCTTCGACGGATCGTGGATGCGGGCGGTTTCAAGATCGGTGAAGGCACCAGAGACACCTTGGATATCATCCCGATTTACATGGACTATGTCGCCGAAAACATTCGAATCGATCGAAAACTCAAGGTCGTTGTGGATGCCGGGAACGGCACGGCCGGCGTTGTCGCGGTTCCTCTTTTCAGGAGACTCGGCTGCGAGGTCATCGCATTGTACTGCGATATCGACGGCCGTTTTCCCAATCACCATGCCGACCCGACCGTCCCGGAGGCCATGGAGGACCTCATCGCCAAAGTCCGGGAAACGGGCGCCGATCTGGGCGTCGGCTACGACGGCGACGGCGACCGGATCGGGGCCGTGGACGACACCGGGCGGCTCATTTGGGGAGACCAGCTTTTGGCGATCCTGTCCCGGGATATTCTGGCCCGCTATCCCGGAGCCCCCATCATCTCCGAAGTCAAGGCCTCCAAGGTCCTCTATGAGGAGGTGGCCCGGCTCGGCGGAAAACCCGTCATGTGGAAGACGGGCCACTCACTGATCAAGAAAAAAATAAAGGAATTGGGCGCCCCTCTGGCCGGTGAAATGAGCGGGCACATCTTTTTCGCCGACCGCTGGTTCGGATTCGACGATGCCGTCTATGCCTCGGCCCGCCTCTTCGAAATCCTGTCGCGGTCGAATAAACGGCTCTCCGAGATGGTCGATGAGTTGCCGAAAACCTACACCACGCCGGAGATCCGGGTTTATGCTTCGGACGAAATGAAATTCGCCATTGTCGATGCCGTACGCGAGGAACTGGCCAAGGAACACGAAGTCATCGACATCGACGGCGTTCGGGCCTCCTTTCCCGGCGGTTGGGGTCTTGTCCGGGCGTCCAATACCCAGGCCGTTCTCGTTTTGCGTTTTGAAGCGGACACGCCCGAACAACTCGAGGCCATCGAGAAAGAGGTCCGGGGGATTCTCGAGGCGGTCATTCGGAAGCTGGGCAATGGCTGACTTGAGAGCCGTCATCATGGCCGGGGGCAGCGGCACCCGGTTCTGGCCGCTCAGCCGGGCGAGTCGGGCCAAGCAGTTTCTGGACATTGTCAGCGCGAAATCCATGCTCGAGGAGACGGCGGATCGGATTCTCCCGCTCGTTTCTCGGGAGAACATCTTCACCGTGGCCGGGGCGGCCCAGACGAAGACCATCCGGAAGCTTCTGCCGGGTCTTCCCTCCAAAAACTATCTCATCGAGCCGCGGGCCCGGAACACGGCGCCTTCGCTCATGCTGGCCACGGCCCGGATTTATATCGACAATCCGGAGGCGGTTGTGGCCGCCCTTCCGGCCGACCACCTGATCCGCGACGGAAAACGCTTTTTGAAAAAACTCCGGGCCGGCGCTGATATCGCCGCCCGGGGCGACCGAATCGTCACTTTCGGTATTCCCCCGGCCTATCCGGCGACAGGCTATGGATATATCCACTATCGCGACAAAGATCCCCTGATGCGCCGCGGCGAGGCGTTTTATGACGTGCTGGCCTTCAAGGAAAAGCCGGCTTTGGCCAAGGCCCGGCGTTTTCTGGCCGCCGGCGGGCACGCCTGGAACTCGGGCATGTTCCTCTGGCGGGCCGATGTCTTTGCCGGCAAACTGAGAATTCATGCGCCCGAAATGTATCCTTTCTGGGAACGCATGCTCGCCGCCCTGAAGCGCCGCAACCGGTCCGCGCTGCAATCGGTCTTCGATGACATTCCGTCCATCTCCATCGATTATGCCCTGATGGAGAAAGCGCGGGGTGTTTATGTCTGCCGCGGCGATTTCGGCTGGTCCGACGTCGGCGCCTGGTCTTCGCTTGCGGAGATCTGGCCTGCCGATCGCTCGGGAAACAGCGCACGGGGGGAGACGATCATTCTTGACGCTTCCGGATGCCTGGTTTACAATCCCCGGAAACTTACAGCCCTCGTCGGAGTCCGGGATCTCGTCGTGGTCGATGCCGGAGACGTTCTTTTGATCTGTCCCCGCGATCGGGACCAGGAAGTCCGGGACATCGTTCAGGCCCTTGGTCAATCGGGAAGAACGGAATATCTTTAACGCCGCACCCGGAAATATTTTATCGAGTCAAAAAGAGGAAAGGAGAAGATCATGAATCGCAAGCTGAAAATGACGGCAGCCTGGGCCGCCCTGGGTCTGATTCTAATGTTGATTCCGGCATCAGCCCAGCAGAGGCCGGCCCGGCCTCCGGAATACGCGGAGTTCATGGAAGCGATCCAGATCGAAGATCTGAACGCCCGCATTGCCGAGCTCGAGCGGATCAAGACGGCCTATCCCGGAAGCATCATGGGGGCCGCCTTCGACAACGCCATTCTGAATGCCCGGATCGGATTGAGTACGGACGTCGAATCTGTTTTGGAGCTTCAGAAAGCCCGTTTGGAAACCGACGATGTGTTCGGCCGGATCGTCTATCTCTATGTCTCCGCCACGGACATTGTTCGCCACCGGAATCTCCCCCTCTTCGAAAAGCCTGCCGTCACCCGGGCCGTCCAGGACTATGCCGAGACTCTGCAGGTCCTCTCCCGTGACCCGGACGTTTTGAAATCGTTCAAGGACGACCAGATCCGATATGCCGGGATCTATGCGGCCAATATCCGTCTTCCGCAGGCCCTGGCCCATCTCAATGAGGGTCACCCGGAAAAAGCCACGGCCGCCCTGGAGATGTATGCCGAGGCGGATGGACAGAAAGACAAAAACTTTTTCCATATCAGCGGCCGGGTCTTTGAAGGTCTCGGAAAAACCCGGGAGGCCTATGAGGCCTATCTTGAAGCGGCCGTTGAGAGTTATGAGGATTCCGCCGAAAAAGCCCGGGATCTTCACGAAAAGCTCTTTGGCGATGCCGGCGATTTTGCGAAAATTCTGGAAACCCGGCAACGTGAAATCCCCTACGAGGTCGAGCATTTTCGTTTGGACAAGGAATGGACCGGCAAGACCGTTCTGGCCGAACTCTTCACCGGTTCGGAATGCCCTCCCTGTGTCGGTGCCGACCTTGGTTTCGATGGCCTTCTTGAGTCCTTCGAGCCCAAATACGTCGCTGTTCTCCAGTATCATCTTCCCATTCCGGGTCCCGATCCGATGCAGAACCATGCCACCGACATGAGAGCCGGGTTTTACGGCGTCAACAGCACGCCGACGACGTTTTTCGACGGCCAAAGAAAACACGGCGGGGGCGGCGGCCGGGCCCAGGCAGAAGGAAAATATGCCCAATATGCCGGGGAAATCCGATCTTTGGTTGCTGAAACACCCCCTGTCAAGCTGACGGCGTCCGCCAAACTGGACGGTGACTCGATCACCATCACTTTTTCAGCCGACCGGGCGGTCACCGGCGCCGATGTTCATGTCGCACTTGTGGAAAACGAGGTGGTGCATAAGGGCGGAAACGGGTTGTTATTCCACAAAATGGTGGTTCGGGAATTTATGACGTTTCCCGATACGACCGGCTTGGAGGGACAGCTCGGAATCGACCTCAAGGCCTCGGAGGTTGCGGCTGAGAAACACCTGGCCGATTTTGAAGCGGAGCGGAAGTTCACCTTCCCCGTCAAGAAAACGGCCATCGATCGCGATGCCCTCAAGGTTGTCGTTTTCGTACAGGACGGAACGACGAAGAATGTCCACAACGCAGTTGTCGTCGATGTGACAAGGTGACGCCGCTTTTTCGATCTTTCGATTGACCTGGGACATCCATGAGCTTTCCCTATTCCGTGCCCGCGATCCGTGAGCTTGAGCGGCTCTACAAGGATCAAGACCTGGTCCGGCGCCGTGCCATCCGGAGATATGAGGCCGGCGATGTCCTGAAATATGAAATCGTGGGAGTCCTTCCTCCACGAAAAGCCGACGTGGAGCTTTCCGTCGACCGCTATGTCGGTGGAGGATTCGCCGGCCAGGTTTACCGGACCACCGTTGCTTCGGTCCATGCCCCTGAAGGACCCGTCGACGGAATCGAGCCCGGTTCCACTCTGGCCTTGAAGCTTCTTGTCCCCGTATCGGGTTTTGCCCGCTTCTTCCGCGGTCTTGTCTACGGCATCGGATTCCAGGCGCCGTTTTCCCTGCAGTCCAACCCGGACGCCGTGCGGACGGGCGCGCTGTGGCAGAAATTCATCCGCCGGGCCGCTCGAACCGCGCTTGGATCGGAGGAGGCCGTGGTCGATATCCGGGCGACGCTTCTCGATCCCGTTCTCGGTGCATACGGCGAACTCAGCGAATGGATCGATGGACGTTTGTGGCGGTTCGAGGTCGACGACCGGCTTTTTGCCAGATTGCGTTGGAAACCCGGCCGTCCCGACGACGGTTTGGGATCGCCCGAATACCGGGCCAAGCGGGTTTTCATGCGCCGTCTGGTCGCGTTGATGCACGAGATGGGCGCGGTCGAACTGGCCCGCCAGTATGAGTGGTGGACGCTCAAGAGCCAACCCAATGCCCTCAAGAGACGGGAACATGACGGCGATCCCGCGGCGGGATTGACGGCCGTCGATTTTCGGGCCGGGCTGGCCGTTTTGCCTTTTCTCCCCCAGTCTCCGGCCGACATCAAGCTGATTTTCCGAGGCCTGTTTCAGGGACGGCTGGTCCAGTTCGACCGGGGGAATACGGAGAAACTCCGCGTTTATACGGCCGAACGCCCCCCCGAATTTTTCGATATGGGAAAAGCTCTGGAAGATCTGGAAACAAGCGACCGGGCCTATCGCGAATCCCAACCCGATGTCACGCGCCACCACGTCCGCCTTCTGACCCGCCGGCGGCTTCGAAAATCGATCGCCCGGAATCGCGTCCGAAGCTGGGCCGTTCGAAACGTTATCGACCCGGCCAGGGAGAAGGCCTTTTCGAAAAATTCCGCGGCGGCGATGCTTTTCTTTCTCATGGCTTTTCTTCCTCTACTGACCCCGGCGCTTCTTTATTTCGGGATTCGGGCCGGGAATCCCGGATTGATCGCCGCCGGCGTTCTGCCTTTGCTTGGACCGTTTCTCCGGAAACTCTGGGGACGGGAAGACTTCAGGCGTCATGCCGGGCGGCTTGTGCGAAGTCCCTCCTACGCCCTCCGGGCTCTTCGGGGCCGGGCCGCCGAAACCGTGATGTCCTGGCATCGTTCGGGTCGCGTTTCCGAATCGCGGGCTCTCCGCCTGGCGAAATTCCTGCCCTTGTGGCTTGCGAATCTCCCGCCGGCCGTTCTGCCTCCCGGCATGCACCGGTTCGTCACGGACCGCCGATTTGCCCGGGAACGGCTGCAACAGTTGTTTGTTCATCCCATCCGTCTCTACTTCAATGCCGAGCTTCGGGAAAAATGGCTTCTCGAAATGATTGCCCAGGGAGAGAAAAACGGAACGATCTCGGCTCACGATGCGGCCAAAATCCGGACTCAGGCCGGCGAGCCCTATATTCAGAAATATCTCAAAAGCCTGGCCGTTCATCTCTGCACGCTTTTCGTCTCCGAGACGGTTTACATCACGACCGCCGTCGTCTATGTTCTCAGAAATCCCGATTTGAGTTGGGCGCAGGCGACGCTTCAGGCGGGACTCATCGTCGGCGCCCTGAACCTCCTTCCGGTCTCGCCGGGCTCTCTCGTCCGGGGGATTTATGTTCTGGCGCTTATCGTCAAGGAAAAGAATTTCAAGGATTACGGAATCGCTCTTTTTATAAGCTTTTTCAAAATCATCGGTTATCTGGCCTTCCCGGTCCAGATGGCCTACAAGTATCCCGAACTGGCCCGGTTCATGGCCGGACACTGGGCGACCGAGGCGGTTCACATCGTGCCGGTTTTCGGCGAACGAGGCGCCTGGCTCGAACACGCCGTGTTCGACGCTTTTTACAACTATCCCCTGAGCCTGCGGCGGCGGATTCTGGAGAGAAACGGCGTTTTCGCAAATCTGAAGCCGAGAAAAACGGCGGCCGTTGCCGGAGCGGTGGGGGCGCTGGCCGCCCTCGCAACTCTCGGATTCGCGTTTTTCCATGTGGCCGGCCGATACCCGGCTTTTCGCGATTTCTGGTGGGTTTTTATCTGGATTCCGCTGATCGCCGGCGGCTGGGCGTCTCTCTTTTCCCGGCGGGCCGTTTTTTCGCGGCGCGTGTTTACGGGCGCTCTGGCGGGAGGACTTGCCGGCGCCCTCTATCCCGTCGTCCGGATTTATCTTTCGGGAATCCTGTTGCCGGAAACCGGTCTTCCGGCGTCCGAATGGATCAGTGCGGTGGGCGGGGCGGCGTTGGTGCAGGGGTTCTTTTTCGCGTTGGTCGGGGTGCTTGGCGCCACTCTCACCGAAAACCTCCGTCCAGGCCAGTCATAAAAATGCCGGTGTTTTTCTTTTTATTGTCGTAACCCTGATTAAATCCGGCATTTTTACCCTTCGGGCGAGCCGATCCGGCTATAGGGGGCCATTGAACCACCCCGGGGAATTATGTAACATAAGGCGGGACTCGGAATCCATGCGCAAAATTGTCATCATTCCCGCATTCAATGAAGAAAAGGCCATTGCCGGCGTTCTGCACGACGTGCGGAAACATGCCCCCGATTTCGACGTCCTGGTCATCAACGACGGTTCCGTGGACGGGACGTCGAAAATCGCCGGGGAAACCGGGATCGCCTCCGTCGTCGATCTTCCGAAAAACCTCGGCATCGGCGGCGCCGTTCAAACCGGGTTTATTTACGCCGTAAGAAAAGGATACGATATCGCCGTTCAGATCGACGGCGACGGCCAGCACAACCCCGAGGAGATTTCCCGTCTTGTCGACCCCATTCTCAAGGGCGAGTCCGACGTCGTCATCGGGTCCCGATTCGTGTCCGATTCGTCGTTTCGAAGCTCCCTGCCGCGCCGTCTGGGCATCAAGATGTTTACGCTCATGAATAAAATTCTTCTCCAGGAAAACATCACGGACAGCACCTCGGGCTTCCGGTCCTATAACAGAAAAGCCCTGGACATTCTGTTCCGCGACTACCCGGATGACTACCCGGAACCCGAAGCCGTCTATATCCTGATCAAGTCCGGACTGAGAGTCATCGAAATCGGGGCGACGATGAACGAACGCCAGGGCGGCCGGTCGTCCATCACGTTTCACAAGTCGCTCTTTTACATGGTCAAGGTGTTCCTGGCGATTTTCGTCCGGATGATGAAAAAGAAAAAATAGAAGGAGACCGCCATGGGAATGGATGACGTTCAGGGGATCCGAATCCAGATCCTGTCGATCATCGGAAGCATTCTGCTGATCATCTTCATTGTCGAGCTGATCCGGAGAAAACGGCTGCGGGAAGAGTTTTCCATTCTCTGGCTGGCCATGGGTTTTGTTTTCCTCGGAGTGGCCATGTTTCGTAATCTCCTCGACCAGTTCTCGTTCATGATTGGAATCAGCTATCCGCCGACCGCTCTTTTCCTTATCCTGATCATCGGATTGATGCTCATTCTTATGCACTTTTCGGTGGCCATTTCGGAACTCAAGGAGGCCAACAAAAAGCTGATCCAGGAAATCGGACTGATGAAACTCGAGGCGGAAAAAAGGGAAGGGAAACCATGAAAGGCCTTCATATCTTTATTCCGGTCGTGCTGGTTTTCGTTCTGTCCCAGATTCTTTTGAAAAAAGGTGTTCTCGACCTGGGTTCGGCCCGTGTGGACAAGGCCTTTTTTCTCCATGCCCTGACGTCTCCCTATGTCCTCGGCGCTCTGGCTCTTTCGGGAATCGGTGTGCTGGTCTGGCTCGTTGTTCTTTCGCGATATGATCTCGGATATGCGAATCTGATTATCAGTTTTGCCTACGTCCTCATCGTCGTTTCCTCCGCTCTGATTTTCAAAGAGGACATCTCCCCGATCAAGTGGCTGGGAACGCTGTTCATCACCCTGGGCGTCTACCTTGTCACCAAAAGCTGAGGCCGGTCCCCGCCCGGACGGCTCGACGCCGCCCGGACCGCTCGAGCCGGAATGGATCCCGTTCTCGGCCGGCCATGAGGCCAAATGGGATGCCTTCGTGGAGGGCCATCCCGGCGGCCGTTTCGTTCATCTTTCGGGCTACAAACGAGCCGTCGAGCTTGTCTATGGTTTCGATCCGGTCTACCGCCTCTGCCTGGATGGTCCGAACATCCGGGCCGTTTTTCCAGGATTTGTTCACCGCAGCCGGATCTACGGGCGGAAAATCGTCTCCCAGCCGTTCAATGAATACGGCGGACTTCTTCCGGCCGGAGATGCCGGACCCGGGGAAAAGATAGCCCTTGTGGAGAGTTTTGCCCGCGCCATCCGCCGGGAGATGAAGGCATTCGGCTGCCGCCACCTGGAAATGCGCCATCCGTTAAGTCTCGGAGACGATGTCGCCGGACCCTTTCAGGCCCTTCCCCTTTTCCGGCGCGTCGACCGCCTTCTGGAGCCTCCGGACATCCTGTGGAAAAAACTGGATGCCAAGGACAGAAGCCTCATCCGCAAGGCCGCCTCCTTCAACCTCGAATTCGCAGAGCGTCCGGGCTTCCGGCCCCTCGAGGAAGAGTTCTATCCGATTTACCTGAAAACCATGAAGAGACTGGGCACGCCGCCGCACCCTCTGTCTTTTTTCTTCGCTCTGCGCCGATATCTTAAAGACAACATGAAGCTTTTCATCATCGCCCACAAGGGGCATCCGGTTTCGGCGCTGATTGCCTGGCGAACCGGAACGACCGTCCAAATCACGGACATGTGTTCGGACGATGCCGCCTTCGCCATGAAACCCAATGACTTCGCCGTCTGGGAGTTTTTCCGCTGGGCTTACGCCGCCGGCTGCCGCGGTTTCGATTTCGGTCCGGTCAGGTACAGGGGCCAGGAAATATTCAAAAAGAAATGGCTGATGCAGTTCCATGACTACCGATATCTTTATCTGGACGATGGTGCGGCCGGCGTTCGGCCGCCGCGCAACCCCTTTTCCGGAAATTCTTCTCTGGCCGGCCATGCCGTTGAAGTGTGGAAGAAAGCCGTTCCCCAATGGCTGGCCCGATCCCTGGGGGCACGGTTTCGAAAGGAGATCGGACTCTGAATGGATCATAAACTCTGGACGGAATATTTCGACGGCCGGGCCGAACTCTGCGGCGATGCCGAAACCGCCAACAGCTATTTCAATTCGGCCAACTTCCGGTTCTTCAAAAAGCATGTCCTCCGGCTGGCCGGCGATCTCCGGGGCCGGGCCGTTCTCGACTCCGGCTGCGGCACGGGCCACTTCACGGCCGGCCTGGCCGCTGAAAACTTTCTTGTCGGGGCCGATATTTCCCGGGGCATGCTCCTTTTGGCCGGCGGCAAGGGGCTTGTCTCCGTTCAAATCGGGCCCGGCGGACTGCCGTTTCGTGACGGAAGTTTCGACTTGGTTTTTTCGAACAGCGTGATCCAGTGCGTCGAAGACGGCCGGGCTCTGATCGCCGAACTCGTCCGGACGGCCCGGCCAGGCGGCCGGATCATCATCAGCACGGCCAATGGGGAAAACCTGGCCTTTTCCACCATGCGCCGCATCAAGGGAGGCGTCGACCGGTATCTTCATGTCCGTTCCCAAACCGAAGTCCGAAGCGGTCTTGAGGCCTGCGGCGCCCGGGTGTTGTCCGTCGTGAACATGTACTTTCCTTTCGGTTTGGCGAAGAAGCAGGACGGGCGGAAGAAGCCCGGCATTCCGGCGCGCCGGTTGGCAACGGCCTTTGCCGTCGAGGCGGTCAAAGAGGCGTGATGACGTCCCGCGGCGGATTCCTCCTCTCCTTCGATGTCGAGGAATGGTTCCATGCCAACTACGACGCCGTGGGTCCGGAGCCGCCTCAAGGCCATGACAACCGCCTTATGGATAACATCCGGACCATCCTCGAGCTTTGCGCGGAAAACAAAGCCCGGGCGACATTTTTCATTCTGGGAAGAACGGCCGAAAGACATCCGGGACTGGTCGAAACAATCCGGGATGACGGTCACGAAATTGCCTCTCACGGACTCAGCCATAGACCGGTATCAAGCATGAGCCCGAAGGAATTCGAAGCCGACCTCGATCGATCGCTGGATATTCTCAAGACAAGAGCCGGAACGGAGATTGTGGGGTATCGGGCGCCGTCCTGGTCGGTTCGCCGCGACATGGATTGGTTTTTCCACATCCTCGAAACCCGCGGGCTCCTCTACGATTCCAGTCTCTTTCCGGCAAAAACCTATCTCTATGGCGATAATCGCATACCGCGCTTCCCTTTCCGGATCGGCGGACTTCTTGAAATTCCGCCCAGCACGCTGAACCTTGCGGGCCGCCGCCTTCCCTTTTCCGGAGGCGCTGCCTTTCGGGTCTGGTCCTATGCGGTGCTCCGGGCGGGTCTGAGTCGATTCGAGCGCCGGGGCCGGCCCGGAATCGTCTATCTTCACCCCCGGGAAGTCGATCCCGGCGGCCTGCGTTTGTCTCTGCCGCTTCGCGACCGGATTGTTCACTACGCCGGCCTGAAAACCGCCCGGAAAAAACTGTCCCGCCTCCTCGCCGCCTTCCCCTTCATCTCGTTCAGGGATTATATTGACAGCCTTCCGAACCACCCTTGAACTTGAGCCCGAAGAGCGGAAGCCGACGCAGCGTACAGCAATCTCGACACGCGCACGGCTCCGGAGCAAGCCGACGGAGGGTCGAGCGAACGCTGTGTCCCGGGTTGAAGTTGACAATCCGGAAGCCCTGTCGATAAAATGTGGGCTCTTCATGGATAACCTGAAAGATTTCCTGCGCCGCAGAAAGACCCTCATCCTGCTCGCCGGGCTTCTGCTTCTGGGGATATTTCTGCGTTTTTGGGGTCTCGGCTCCGTCTACCAGCGGGTGGACGACTACCCCCTGGCCCGGCACATCCAGGTCATTTACGGGGGCGATTGGCGACCCGACCCCTACTGGTTCTACCCGATCTTTTTTAACTATATCGTGGCCGTTCTCCTCAGGCTGATTTCAGGGATTCTGACCGTCTGCGGCTTCAATCCGGTGCCGGGTCTTTATCCTTTCTCCTTCGATCAAATCCTCCAGATCGCAAGAGTCACGGCGGCGCTCATGGGGTCCCTGACCATCCCTCTTGTTTTTCTCACGGCCCGTCGTCTCTATTCGGAAAAAGCCGCACTCATCGCCGCATCCCTTTTTACATTGTCCTTCATCCATATCCTCTACAGCCATCAGATCGTCCTCGATGTCCCGATGACGTTTTTCTATGCGCTGTCACTGTATTTTTGTACCCTTTTGCTGGCCCGGGGTAACATCGCCTTCTATATCCTGGCGGCTTTTTCCGGCGGGCTGGCCGTTGCGACCAAGTACAACGCGATTTTCATCGGCGCGGCCATCTTCGCCGCCCATGCCATTCGGGAACTCGGCCGGGGCACGAAAGTTTGGCGTATACCGCTCGATGTCCGGCTCGCCGCGACCGCGGCGGCGGCCGCCGCCGGATTTTTCGCCGGCCACCCCTACGGGCTGATCCGTTTCCGGGAATTTCTTCAGGCCTCGAAAAACCTGGTTGGACTTGTCCATGAAACGGAGTGGTTCCTGCGCCCGATCGCGCCGACCAATCTCTGGGAACACATCAAGTTCAGCAAACACCTGCAGGCGGTCTGGAATGTTTTCATCACGGAAGGTTGGCCGCTGTCCATCCTGATCGTCCTCGGCATCATCCATATGATCCGGAAGAGGCGTCCGGCCGATTGGTTTGTCGCGATCTCCGGAACGGCCTATTTCATCGGAGCCCTGGGCTTCATCGGGTTTTCCCGTTTGCGCGACCTGGCCACCCTGGCTCTCTTCCTGGCCTTTCTGGGGATGAGCGGCGTTCTTTTCATACGGGAGGTTTTCGGCCGTAGAAAGGCCGCCGCCGTTCTTGTCGTTTCGCTTCTCCTCGTCTGGATATCCTGGGGAACCGTATCCCGATCCTATTATCTCTGGGAAGACGACACGACCGAAATTGGAGAACGCTGGATCGTCAGGAATATCCCCGAGCGGACCCGCTTCGGCAAAGAGTGGTTTTCGCCGATGAACCCCGTCAAGGAAGGCCGGCGATACCGGTTTTTTTCCCGGGCCTATCTTTTCTGGAGGGATTTCCCGCCGTTCCAGCAGTTCGATTTCATCATGTCGTCGAGCGCTTCGTCCTCCCTGTTTCTGAACAACCGGAAGTTCTATCCGGAGTGGGCGGCCGTCTATGTGAACCTCTTCAGACAGCACGAGCCGGTGAAGAGCTTCTTTTTCCATGACATCGAATACAAGAATCCCGAGGTCCGCATTTTTTCCGGGAAAATTCCCAGGCGGGAGAAACAGGCGGTGTCGCTGCCGACGGCCGTCCCCGCCTCCAATCCGGTGCGGGAGTTCGTCATGATGGACGGATCTCCCTATGAAAAGGATATCAACGCCTTCTTTATCGGCGGTGGGGAGAAAGTCATCCGCTTCCTTGTCAACCGGGAAAAAATTCCCCGGATGACGGTTTTCGTCATCGCTCCGGAAAGCGACGGCGAGATCGTTGTCGGCGGGGGCCTGATCTCCCGAAAAATCAAGGTCCGGGCCGGAGAGAATGTCTGGGTCGATATCCGTCCGGCTCGGGCGTTCCCATTTTTCCGGTATTGTTACCGATTGACGGTCAAAGCCTCGCCCGGGCTGGCTGCCGCCTTTATCCGGCTGGCCGCCGACGACATGACGGCCGGGCTTCAGTTTTTCGATCTTGGAGATTACGATCGTGCCCGAACCGCACTCGAGAATATTTTTCCCGGCCGTCCCGGCGAAGAAGGCCCCGTTGAGTCCGCACTCTACTTTGCGGCCGCCGCCGATCAGCTCGGGGATCGCCGGGAATCGACGGCTGTCCTGGAACGCCTTCGCGAAAGGCCGGAGTTCCGGCAATACCAGGCGCTCCATGCCGCGCTGGCATCGGATGACGAATGGGTTCGGAGATTCGAGAGACATTCCGGCGTGGACATGGCCCTGGCTCGAGGCTCGCGGACCGAGCTTGTCGAGGACAAAGACTTCGAGATCACGGGCGGCATCAGGCTCGAATCCGATATTTTTCTGGACAGGAGCGCTGTGGCGCCTTTTCCCGGCACCGAAGCCGGATTGATAGCCGTGTCCAAGGAATTCCGGCTGCCTCCTCAGGGCTATCAGGTGGAATTCCATCTTCACAACCCCGCGAATGATGTCGGCGTTCGGGGCACGGCATCCGTGATTCAAACGCAGGACGGTGTTGAGACCTCCGTCGACGTCCCGGCGGTTCTGGAGGCGCCGGGCGCGGACGGCTTCTCGCTTGTCCGGATGCGGTTTCATCATCGGGATTATCGCGACAGGGTCCGGTTCGTTCTTCGGCTGGATGAAGGCTTCCGAGGGGCTCTTGACCACATCAAGTACCGGCCGAACATGGAAAGTTTCTGGCGGGCGAAGAGCGATCTTTTTCGACCTTATCTGGATCAATAAATGTGTCCTGAAAGGTCCGATGCCCTTTGCCCCGCCTGTGGATCGCCGGTTTCGGATTTCCGGTTCCGCATCGATGCCTGGCGCTATGTCGCCTGCCGGAGTTGCGGTCTTGTGCGGATGTCTCCGATCGTCGTTCCGGAGCCGATGGGCGAGGATTATGCGGGAATCGATCTCGAAGCCTATCAGGAATTTGTCCGGCGCTTCCGGACGCCGCAGCACGTTCGCGCCGTCCGCATGATCCGGAAGCATGCCCCGGGCGGAACGCTTCTCGATGTGGGCTGCGGAACTGGCGGGTTTCTCGATGTCGCCGCCGAGGCGGGTTTCCGGGTTTTCGGCATCGAACCCTCCCGGATCGCCAGCGGAGTGGCCGCGGAAAAACACCCGGTTTTACGGCGCGACTTTCAGCATGTGTCGCTTCGGGATGAGACTTTCGACGTCGTGACGCTCTGGTCGGTTCTCGAGCATGTGGCTGATCCCGGCCCGCTTCTCGACCGCGTGCGTTCGGTTCTCCGAAACGGGGGGCTTCTGGCCCTCCGGATCCCCGTGGCCGACGGATTGATTCCCAAGCTGGCCTTCGCCCTGCACAGGGCGACGCTCGGCGCGGTGGATTTTCCCCTCAGAATCATCTTCCAGCTCGACTGGCACTACAAACACTATTTTCTTTTCAATCTCCGGAACGCCCGGATTATGCTCGAATGCGCGGGCTTTCGGGTCCTTGACCGGAGGCTTGAGGACAGCTGCGACCGGGCGAGCCTGGATTTGCGTTTCGCCCATCTCGACATGAACCCCGCGGCGCGCCTCGTTTTGAAAACGGGACTGGATGCCCTGCTCCGGGCCGCCTCTCTTTTCGAAATGCGGGACGAGGCGGTGATTGTGGCCCGGAAGGCGGATTGTGGACGCCTATAACAAGATTTTTCACGGCTGGCAGAGCCTCTATCACCGGCGCCGCTTCGTCTGGATTCTGAACAAACTGCGTCCCTATGATTTGTCAGCCATGCGGATCATCGAGCTGGGATGTTTCGACGCCAAGCTGCTGAACGTGCTGCCTCAAAAACCCGGATACTATCTCGGCCTTGACGCCGGATACGAAAACGCCGTTCTGGCCGCGGCGAGGTTTCATTGCGGCGACGACCGGATCGATATCCGTCTGTCCACCCGCCCGGAAGACATCCCCGACGAACGCTTCGATTTCGGCATCGCCATGGAGACCTTCGAGCACATCCGGCCGGATCTTGTCGAGGACTATATCGCCCGGCTCGCCCAAGTTGTCGGCAGGGAACTGTTTGTCACGATACCCGTGGAAAGGGGTTTTCAGTTTCTGATTGCGACATCGGTCCGGCTGATAAACAGGGATTTGAAAAAGCATACGTCGGCGGAGTTCTGGAATTCCCTTCGTGGACGTCCGGATCTCGTCGTCCGCGACGAGCACAAGGGATTCGATGACAGGGGTTTTATCCGCCGATTATCCCGTCGTTTTGAAATCCGGTCGGTCGAGAGTCTTCTCGGGCCGTCGTGGCTGGGTTTGAATCTCGGTCTGGCGATTGCGGCTGTTCCCCGCGAATCTGCTTCCCCGGTGAAAGCGACACCGGGCGGCCGTGCGAAATGACATCGGGGGAAAAACGTGATATCTTAACAGAGAAGAAAGAATTCCGTATGATATTGATTGATAGACATGGAAAACCGCAAGCCGCCGGCATTTTTGGAAGAGGCCGATCGCAACATGGCCTTCAAGGACGACCTCACGGGTCTGTTCAATCGGCGGCTTCTTATGCATCTCTTTCGCAATTTCTGGGATGATCTGGCCCGCAAGAACGGCTTTTTATCCCTCTTGATGCTGGACCTTGACGGGTTCAAAGCCGTCAATGACCGCCACGGACATCTGGCCGGGGACGCCGTTTTGTGCGATGTCTCCGCCATTCTCAAAAAAACATTTCGGACGAGCGACATCGTCGTCCGGTACGGCGGTGACGAGTTTGTCGTGGTTCTTCCAGGGGCGGCCGCGGCCGAAGCCGAAAGTCTCGGAAAAAGGGCGCGGACGGAACTTGAAGCCTATGAATTCGGACCTGCGGCCGGGTTCGGGAAAGACAGCCCGGCCCTGTCTTTCAGCATCGGTGTGGCCGCATATCCCGACGACGGCCTTTCCGGAACCGATATTCTTCAGAAAGCCGACAACCGGCTCTATGAGGAAAAAAAATACCGATATCCCCAAAGCCCCGCTCTGCGCCGGAAAAAACTTCGGCGTTTTCTGGCCGCGGCCGCCGGAGCGACCGTTGTTGTTTTTATTATCGGTGCCTATGTGGCGGGCTGGGTGCGGATTTCGGGTTTTTCGGCCGGTCCGATGTCCGCCGGGACTCGGGCCGCCCGAGCCCTGGTTCTCGAAAGAGAAAACGTCCTCCTGGCCGAGATCGAAAGGCTTCGGGCGGAGTTGGCCTCCCGCGAGGATCGGAGCGAATCCGCCGATCCCGGGTCGATCGCACCGCCCGTCGATGCGAACCTCGTTGGCCGTCTCAAAGTGCGCCTGGACGAGCTCGAACGCGAACTGGCCCTCGAGCGGGAGTCCGGTCCGCCTCCGGAAAGCGGGGAGGAATCCATCGAGGACGTGTCGATGACAAGCCTTGCCGATGAGAAGGCCATGGAAACGGACGGCGTGGCCCCGATCGATCCCGAGCCTTCGGAGGCGGCGGAAATCCGACCCGTCCTTCTCGGTTTCGAGCCTCCTCCTTATCCGCAGGCCGCCCGTCTTTTCAGACGCGAAGCGACCGTGGAGTTGAAACTCCTGGTCGACGAAAACGGCCGTGTTCTCCAGACTGATATCGTCGGCTCTCCGGCCGGATTCGGTTTCGACGAGGCGGCCCGCGAAGCCGCATTCAAAGCCGTCTTTCAACCCGGAAGGCGGGATGGAAGCCCGGCCGTCATGGAAGCCCGGCTCGCCGTGAATTTTCGATTCCGCGACCCGCGCTAGCGTCTCCCTAGTGGCGCCAGCTCTTGAGGTCGGCGCCGGACGGAGCCGACTTCCGGATGCGCTCCATGATCTTCGGGATGTGGATCTGGTGGTAGCGCAGGCGCGAGAGATGATTGGGAAGCTCGTGGACGCCGTTCCAGCAGTGTTCGGCCCGATCGCCGTAATCGACTTCGCCCGAGTAGTGGGGATCGGTCGTGCTTTCCAGGAATTCCTCCATCAGGTAGACGGCGTTGTTCAGGTAATAGTTGTCCATGTCGCCGCAATAGATGTGGATTTTTCCCTGAAGTTTCGGACCGAGGGCTTTCCAGTCGCGTTCGAGAATGTACCGAAGGTCGTAATTCTCCCGCCAATGTTCGGCCGTATTCCGGTCGATGACGCCGGTTCGTTTGTCCCAGATCCGCACGGGATAACCATCCGTTCCGACAGGAGAATAGACAGCCTCCCAGATATCGAACTGCTGGCCGGAGCGCGACTTCGTGCCGAGGACGAGTTCCAGGCGGTTCATCTGCTCCAGGGTGATGCCGACCTCGCCGAGATAATTCCTTTTGCCGGGACGCGGCACGACGAGCCAGGGTCCGCGGTCGAAATATGCGTTGTCATGGCGGTAGATGTCGACGAGGGTGTAGGCACGGAAATCGATGGGATCAGGGCAGGCGGCCCAGCAGCCGTTATATTCGTCGGGATAAAACACCTGGGCGGCCAGTGCTTCCCATCCGCCCGTCGATCCGCCGTAAAGGAATCGGGCCCAGCCTTGCCCGATGCCCCGGAATTCCTCCTCGATTTTGGGAATGAGTTCATATGTGATGGCGTCGCCGTAGGGACCGAGGTTGGATGAGTTCACGGCATAGGAATCGTCATAATAGGGGTTGGGGTGCTGAATCTCGATGATCAGCATCCGCGGGGTATCTTTCGCCGTCCAGTATTTATAGAAGGCGTAAGCTTCCTCCTGGACGATCCTGTTGTATCCGTGCAGCTTGAATCGCTCGCTGTAGTCCGGCTCGAGATCAGGATCCGGCGGTTCCTCCCGGAATCCGCCGAACGTGTAGGGGAAATGGCCGTGAAAAATGACCAGAGGGTAGCGCGCTTCGAGACGGTCATCGAAGCCCTCGGGGACGAGAACGTGGGCGCCGAGATGCATGGGCCGGCCCCAGAACTCCGAGAGAAGCTTGCTTTCGATGCGGATGTGCCGGATGTATTTCGTCTGCGGGGGATCGGGAATGGGCGGGATCTCGCGGTCGAGAACGATCCGCAGGGTTTCACGGCGGGACGGATCGATCGTCATACGCTGGGGTTCGCTGATGAGATTTCCGGGGGCGCGGTTCCACTGCTGGCCCTCGCCGCGATCCATGGGCAGCTTGACGATGTGACCGTCGGCCCGGTGGAAGGTTTCGTATTTGTGGAGCAGAACCTGAACCGTGTATTCGCCGGCGGGAACGTCGGCCAGATTTGCCAGTGGATAGCCGAGAATCCCGCCGCCGAAAACGGCCTCCTCACCGGCTTTCCATTCGTCGACGTCGATGCCGAAGATCTGCTGGGATCCGAGGCTGTCGCCGATCTGGAAGCGGGGCTCGGCGCCGTTGTCGGTTGAAAGCATCAGGAGCAGGCGTCCGTCGAGAGGCTCCGCGGACACCTCATAAGGGAAAGCGACGGCGATCCGAAGGCGCGCTATGTTCTCTCCTTTCCCTTGTTGGGCATCCGGAGAGCAGGCCGGAAGAAAAAGAAGGAAAGCGAGACAGACGACGATGACATTTTTACTCATGAGCGAACCTCCTTGCCTGCCCAGTTTACGTCTTCCCCTCTTGGATATCAACCGGGCCGCCGGTTTTCTTTGACACGGCGGTTTTCTCCGGTTACCCTATTTATAGTTAATATTTTGAAAGGAAAGGGAAAACATGACGCAAAAAGGACGCATCAAAAGACGCGACTTCATTAAAGGCTCCGCCGCGGCGGTCGCCGTCGGGATGGCCGGCGGTCTTCACGGACGAGCCCATGCGGAATCCGCCGCCCTCACGGTCGAGGAAGCCGCCAACAAGGTGGGGCGCTTCCCGCGACGGCCTCTCGGCTACAGCAAGCGGGAGGTCTCCATCATGATCGGCGGCGCGGATTTTGCGCCGTTTCCCACGGCGGCCGGGATTCTCTGCGGCATGAACTACTGGCACAAGGCCAACCGGTGGGCCCGAACGGGCGTTCCGGACGATGTCAAAAAGAATCGCGAAGCCCACATCTGCCAGGTCAACGTCGACCGCATCGCCGGGAATCACGAAACAGGCCGGATCGATGAGGAATCGCACTATAAATTCGTCAGGCAATCCCTGAAAGACACGGGACTCGGCTATTACGACGATATGCAGTTCCACTACGGATATCACAATGTGGACGAGGTCAAGAACAACAAGGGATTCGTCCGCGCCTTCGAACGGTTGAAAAAAGAGGGGCTGGTCATGCATCTCTGCATTTCCCAGCATGGTTATGCCGGAAACAAAAAAGTGCCGCACGGCGAAAGCGCCGCCGAAGTCCTGACCGCCGTTGTTGAAGAAGGGCTCTACGAACACGCTCAGATCATCTACTCCTACGGCGCCGATCCGGAAATCGATGCGTTTCTCGAACTCGCGCAGAGCAAAGGCTTCGGCACGATCGCCATGAAGACGGCCCGGGGAATCGGGCGGATGAAAGAAGACGCGGCCTTCATGGCCTCCCTGCCGCCCGGTGTCGCGCCGCACAACGCCCTGGCCCGCTGGCTGACAACGGCCACGCGGCTCGATGCCGCGGTCATCCGCGTCCGCAATCTGGACGAATTCGTCGAGACCTATTCCGGTGCGGGAAAAAGCCTGACCGCCGGCGACAACCGGGCCATCGCCATGATGACGGCCCGGGCCGACGAGACGGCCTGCCGCTTGTGCACTTGCTGCCAGCCCCACTGCCCGCAGAACGTCCCGATCACCGAGATCCTGCGCTTCGAACGCTATGCGCTCGACGACGGCGACCGCGGCAAGGCCCGGGCGCTCTACGCCGGGCTCGACCGGCGCGCCGACGCCTGTGCCGCCTGCGGGACATGCCTGCCGCATTGCCCGCAGAGTCTCCGGATTCCGGATAAACTCGCGGCGGCCCACCGCCTCCTTCACACGTAATGCTTGTTATTGATGAAGAATGACATCAACATGGACTTTAAGGTCGCGGGATACCGGATGTCCGAGATGATCCAGAATAATTCGAACTCCTTCTTTTCGAGCAAGCTTGAATGAAGGGACAAGGTCGACATCTCCGGCTACGACAACAATCGTATCAACGAGTCGCTTTAGCGCCATCCATGCAATATCCAGTCCGATACGAAGGTCAACCCCTTTTTGCTTGATGTCGGGGATAAAATCTTTTGCAGTTGGTGTTCTTGGAGCCTTTTGAATTGCTTTAACGGCTGCGCCTCCCAACTTCCAGCCCTGAAAAAGGATTTCACCACGACGAACTGCAAAATTCGGCGAGAGATCAAGTGTTTCCTGTAAAGAAGTCGCTTCACGCGATCGCTTGGTGCAACCTAAATCGAGGATATACCCATCAATTGGATTTCTTACAATTTTTTGCAAGGGAGGAGCATCATAATAAAATATTCTGAGCAGATTGAGGCTTTCAAGTTGCGAGGATTCCATTATCCGTCGGCATACTTCTTGAATGTCGGATGCTCTTGGGTAACGAAGAAGTTTTTGTTGGAGTTTCTTGGTGACAAATCCCCCATCCAGAATTATTGAAAACTTATTTGCCATCTCACCCCCAATAAAAATGGCCCGTTCCTCTCGCGGTGCCTCTAAGGCACGCTTGAATCAAGGGCGAGAGGCTTGGGCCGTTGCTATCAATACTAATAAACACGAAATAAACTGAATAGTCAAGAGAATATTAACCCGAATTCTTGATTTTCAGGCCCAGATCGGCAAGCTGCCGTTCTGAGACGGGTGAAGGGCTTCCGGTCAGGAGGCACAGCGCGCTTGTCGTCTTCGGAAAGGGAATGACCTCGCGGATGGACTCCTCGCCGGCGAGCAGCATGGCGATGCGGTCGAAACCCAGCGCGATCCCGCCGTGGGGCGGCGTGCCGTAGCCGAGCGCATCCAGGAAAAAGCCGAACTTCTCCCGCGCTTCCTCCTCGCCGAGCCCGAGCGTTTTGAAGATCCGGTTTTGCAGACTCCGGTCGTGAATTCGGATCGAACCGCCGCCGATTTCGTAGCCGTTGAGCACGATGTCGTAGGCCAGAGCGCGGACCGAGCGGGGGTCGGATTCCAGGCGTCCGATGTCGTCGGGATGGGGGGAAGTGAACGGATGGTGGACGGCGACGAGCTTCCGTTCCTCATCGCTCCATTCGAAAAGCGGGAAGTCGGTGACCCAGGTGAAGGCATAGGCATTTTTTTTCTTGACCCGCTCGAGGATGAAATCCCGCCGGATTTCACCGAGGACGCGAAGCGCCGTCTCTTCGGTATCGGCGACGACAAGGGCCAGATCCGGCTCGCCGGCTTCGAGTTTTTCCCAGAGGGCCCGAAGTCCTTCGGCGGCCATTTTCAGGGAGGATTTCAGACCCTCTTCGGGCGCCGCCGCTCTTTTGATCCAGGCGACACCGCGGCCGCCGAGTTCCCGGGCCCGGAGGTTCAGCTTGTCGATGCGGGTTCGGGATAAGGCTCCCCCGCCTTCGACGACAAAACCCTTGACGCATCCGCCCTCGCCCACTGCCTTCATGAGGATTTCAGAATCCGTCCCGGCGGCGATCTCCGTGAGATCCCGGATTTTCATCCCGGCCCGCAGGTCGGGCTTGTCCGATCCGTAGCCGTCCATGGCCTCCCGGTGGGAAAGCCGGGGGAAGGGCGTTTCGATCTTCTGCCCGGTGAGGGCGAAGACCTCGGCCATGAGCCCCTCGATGAGCGCGAAGACGTCTTCGCGGCCGGCGAAACTCATCTCGATGTCGATCTGGGTGAACTCCGGCTGGCGGTCGGCCCGGAGATCTTCGTCTCGGAAACAGCGGACGACCTGAAAATACTTGTCTGCCCCTGCGATCATGAGCATCTGTTTGAAGAGCTGGGGCGATTGGGGCAGGGCGTAGAAGCGGCCCTTGTGAACGCGGCTGGGGACGAGATAGTCGCGGGCTCCCTCGGGCGTGGATTTCGTCAGAAAGGGCGTTTCGATTTCGAGAAAGCCGCGGCCGCTCAGGTGGTTGCGGACGGCCAGGGCCGCGTCATGGCGGAGGCGGAGGTTTTTCTGCATGGACGGGCGGCGGAGATCGAGATACCGGTATTTGAAACGCAGCTCTTCACTCGCCTGGAGGGGATCCGTGATGACGAAGGGCGGGACGTCTGCAGTGTTGAGGACCGTGAGCGCCGAGGCTTCGACTTCGATCTCTCCCGTGGCCATCTTGGGATTCCGGCCTCCCTCCGCCCGTAGCCGGACCTTGCCCTGGATGGAGACGACGAACTCCGGTCTCAGCGTCTTGGCTTCATCGCGGAGATCGGGCCGCTCCGGCCCGAAGACGATTTGGGTCAGGCCTTCGCGGTCCCGGAGATCGACGAACACGAGTGTCCCCATGTCCCGGACGCGCTGAACCCATCCGGCCAGAAGAACGTCGCGGCCGGCGTCCGATGCGCGGAGATCCCCGCAGGAGTGAGTGCGTTTTTCGTTCATCTTTTTATCCTTCATCCCGCCGGCTCTCCGGGAGGGCCCCATGGCTTTGGCTCCTCGATAGCCGCGTTTCGCGAGCTCTTCCGGCTAGGGTTGCCGGAACAAGATTTCGAGAAGTTCCTCCCGGCGGCCTTCGCGCTGCTCACCCGTGGCCATATCCTTGAGCTTGAGACGTCCGCTCGCCAGCTCGTCATCCCCGATGATCAGGGCCCAGGCGGCATTGAGGCGGGCGGCGCGGCCCAAATGGGATTTCAGTCCCTTGTCCTTGAATTCGAGGAGGCACTCGATGCCGTTACGGCGGAAAAAACGGGCGATATCGAGAGACGCCCTCAAGGCCTCTCGCCCGATGGGAGCGAGATACACGACGCGGCGCTCCTCCAAGGGAGGCGGGACCACGGCCAGGAGTCGTTCCATGCCCATGGCGAATCCGGTCGCGGCGAGATCGGGGCCGCCGAAGTTCTTGATCATGTCGTCGTAGCGCCCGCCGCCGAGAAGGGAGTTCTGGGCGCCGAGGCCTGCGGCCGTGATTTCGAAGGTCGTCCGGGTGTAATAGTCGAGGCCGCGGACAAGGCGGGGTTCGACTGTGTATTTCAGCCCGAGAGTGTCGAGACAGGCCTGAAGCTCTTCGAAATGAGCCCGGCATTCGCCGCAAATGTGATCCGTGATCCGGGGGAAACCGGCGGCCTCGGCCCGGCAGGATTCGACCTTGCAGTCAAAAATCCGCAGGGGGTTCAGTTCGGCCTTGCGACGGCAGTCGGGACAGAGCGATTCGAGACGCGACCCGGCCGCCTCCCGCATCGCCGCGCTGTAGGCCGGACGGCAGGCCCGGCAGCCGACCGAGTTGATCAGGGTTTCGGTTTCCCCGACGCCGAGTTTTTCCAGGAGTTCGCGGGCGATGGAGATGAGTTCGGCGTCGACGGCGGCGTCCTTTTCGCCGAAAACCTCGACGTCGATCTGGTGAAACTGGCGGTAACGGCCCTTCTGCGGCTTGTCGTACCGGAACATCGGCCCGATGAAATAGAAGCGCATCGGTTCGGGTTTCAAATGGAGGCTGTGTTCGATCGCCGCCCGGACAACCGAGGGCGTGTATTCCGGACGCAAGGTCACCGAACGGCCGCCCTTGTCCGTGAAGGTGTACATCTCCTTGGTGACGATGTCGGATGTCGTGCCTGTTCCCTTCTCAAAAAGCTCGGTCATCTCGAAAACCGGGGCCCGGAGTTCGCGATAGCCGTAGAGTTCAAAGAGGGCTTTGGCCGCCGACTCGGCCTTTTGCCAGGCCGCGATTTCGCCCGGCAGGATGTCTTTGGTTCCCTTGACGGCGGAGATCACCGTTCCGCTCACTCTTCGACGAAGGCGCCCTGTCTGCGGATTTTTTGGTAGCGCTCTGCGAGAAGGTCTTCCAGGGATTTTTCGGACAGGTGTTTGAGGGCCTGGCCGACATAACGGTCGACGTTTCGAAAGGTCGTTTCAGGGTCGATATGGGCGCCGCCCGGAGGTTCGGGAATGATTTTGTCGATGATGCCGAGCTTGAGCAGGATTTCGGCGCGGATGCCCAGATTTTCGGCCGCCTTCTCCATGGCGCTCTGATCCTTCCACAGAATGGCGGCGCAGCCTTCAGGGGAGATCACGGAATAGAATGAATGTTCGAGCATCATGAGCTGATCGCCGAAGCCGATGCCCAGTCCGCCGCCGCTTCCGCCTTCGCCGATGACGACATTGACGATGGGCGTGCGCAGGGTGGAGATGATTTTCAGGTTATAGGCGATGGCTTCGGCCTGGCCCCGCTCCTCGCCTCCGATGCCGGGATAAGCCCCGGGCGTGTCGATCAGCGTTATGACGGGGAAGCCGAACTTCTCGGCCGTCTGCATGACCCGAAGGGCTTTGCGGTAGCCTTCGGGGTTGGGCTGGCCGAAATTCCTTTCGATCCGGGTCTTGGTCGTGCGCCCCTTCTGGTGGCCGATCACGGCGACGGTCCGGCCCTTGTAAAAGGCCAATCCGGCGACGATGGCTTTGTCGTCGGCGAAGCGGCGGTCACCGTGCATTTCCATGAAATCCTGAAAGAGGGCGTCGATATAGTCGAGGGTGTAGGGGCGTTTGGGGTGGCGGGCGATCTGGACGATGTTGAGGGTGGTCACGCCGGGCCGGATCTTTTCCCATTCCTTTTCGATTTCCGCGCGCAGCCGGTCGATCTTTTCCTTCTTGCCGGCGTCGTCGCTTTCCTCGATGACGTCGATCCGGCCCTTAAGGGCGATGATATGTTTCTCGAGAGTATAGAAGTCGGGGGCTTTTTCCATAACCGGCCTTTCCACACGGATTCCAGTCGGTATTCTAAGGGCGGGGGGAGGGGATGTCAAGGCGCATCCTTGACAGGGCACGCACGCGGGATTATTCTCCCCATATTCTGCAGGAACCGGCGCGAAAGAATGCCGCCGCTGCAAACGGATGGCGGTTTTCTGAAAGGAGCAAAAAGAGGGTGAAAACGGACATCCGCAAACTCTGGGCCGAACTCGAAGTCAACATCGACCTCCACGACGAGCTCCTGGCCGTCATGGCCCGGAGCCACGAAAAGACCCATCTCTCCCAAAAGAACCGCCCGAAAGGCATGGCCTTTTTCGACCATGCCCTCCATGCCAGCCACGCCGAACGCGTCGCCGAAATCCATGCCTTCCGCAAGCAGGGCGGAAAATCGATCGGCACGTTCTGCATCTATGTCCCGGACGAAATCGCTCTCGCCGCCGGCGTCTGGCCCCTTCCCCTCTGCGGAGGAACCGGATGGTCGGTCAACTCCGCCGACAAAATGTTTCCCAGAGATATCTGCCCCATCATCCGTTCGACGTTCGGCCTGGCCTTCAGCGGAACCTGCCCCTACAAGAAGCTCAAGGATTTCGCGGTCGGCGAGACGACCTGCGACGCCAAGAAAAAGGCCTGGGATCTCCTCGGATTCAAGGTTATGGAAGTCCCCCAGAAAAAGAACGCCGTGGACCGTGAACTCTGGCTTCAGGAAGTCTACGCCTTCAAGGACATGGTGGAGACTCTTTCGGGAATCCCCGTCACCGCCGAAGCGCTGGCCGCCAACATCAAGCTCATGAACCGCAAACGCAAAGCCCTGCGGCGCATCAACGCCTTCCGCAAGCTCGAGGCTCCGCCCATCTCCGGTCTCGACGCCCTCCTCGTCTCCCAAGTCGCCCTCAATCAGGACACGGCCCGGTTCGCCGCAGAAGCCGAGGCCCTCGCCGACGAGCTCGCGAGGAACGGGCCGGGACCGGAATTTCGGCCTACGGCCCTGAGAACGGCCGTCCCCGGGTCATGATCGCCGGAACGCCCTCCCCGCTGGGCTTCGCCAAGGTCCACTTCGCCGTCGAATCCTCCGGCATGATGATCGTCGCCGACGAATCCTGCACCGGCACTCGCTACTACACCGAGCTCGTCGACGAGAAGCCGGCCGATCTCGACGGTCTCATGAAGGCCGTGGCCGACCGGTATTTCTCCATCGACTGCTCGTGCTTTTCGCCCAATACGGAGCGGCTGGACAACGTTGTCGCCCTGGCCGGAGAATTCCGCGTCCGGGGCGTCGTCCAGTCCGTCCTGCAGTATTGCCACGGCTACAACATCGAGGCCAAGGCGGTCGAGAAAGCCCTGGCCAAGAGGAACATCCCCTCGCTCAAGATCGTGACCGATTATTCGGACGAAGACATCGAACAGCTCCGGGTCCGGACTGATACCTTTGCCGAGTTGCTCAAGGCGAAGTGAGGCCGCCGTGCTGACGTCCGGCGTCGACATCGGGGCGCGCAGCATCGACATCGTCCTTCTCGAAGACGGACGGATCGTTGCCTCGTCCGTGACCGAGACCGGCCCCGCGCCCCGGGACAACGCCCGGCGGGCCTACGACGCCCTCCTCAACTCCGCCGGAATCCCCCCCTCCGGCGTCGCCCGCACCGTGGCCACGGGCTACGGCCGAAACGCCTTCGAGGGCGCCGACCGGACGGCCTCCGAAATCCTGTGTCATGCGGCGGGGGCGGCCTTCATGTTTCCGGAAGTCCGGACCGTCATCGACATCGGCGCCCAGGATTCCAAGATCGTCCGCGTGGAGCGCGGCGGGGCGGTTCTCGATTTCGCCATGAACGACCGCTGTGCGGCCGGGACCGGCAAATTCATCGAAATGGTCGCGGCCATGCTCGGCCGGACGCTCGACGAGGCCGGCGTCCTGGCTCTCGACGCGTCCGAGTCCGTCGAGATCTCCTCGATGTGCGCCGTCTTCGCCGAGTCCGAGATCGTCGGCCTTCTCCACAAGGGCATTCCCCGCGAAACGATCCTCCATGGCGTGTTCCGGTCCATCGCCCGCCGGACGCTGGGCATGGCCGGGAGGTTCGGTTTCGAAAAGGACATCGTCTTCACGGGCGGCGTGGCCCTCAACCGGGGGATCGTCGAAATCCTGAAAAGGGAAGCGCGCCTCGACGACCTTTGCATTCCTCCCGACCCCCAAATCACCGGCGCCCTCGGGGCGGCTGTTCTGGCCCGGCGCGATTTGATAAGATAGCGGCCATGGATCCCAAAGAAAAGCGCAAACGGGTCATGGCCCGATCGATCAAGATCGGCCACTGCGTCTGCGACCCCCGCCAATCCTGCCCCTGCTCCCTGTTCAAGGAAAAAAATGTCTGCACCTGCGCCGGAGAGCGGGTCCCGGCCGAAACCGCAGGCGAAAAAGTCCGGCTGACCGAATTCGTCAGGCATGCGGGATGCGCCAGCAAGATCAGCCAGAAAGACCTCCACGAAGTCCTCAAGAAGCTGCCCGCGGTCGAGGATCCCCGCCTGATCGTGGGCACGGCGACCGCGGACGACGCCGGCGTTTTCTCGCTCACCCCGGAGCTTCTCATCGTCCAGACGACGGATGTCTTCACGCCGGGCGTCGACGATCCCCGCACCTTCGGACGGATCGCCGCCTGCAACTCCCTCTCCGACGTCTACGCCATGGGCGGGCGGCCCGTCACAGCCCTGTCCATCATCGGCTTTCCCGTCGAACGGCTCCCCCTCGAGGCCATGGCCGAAATCCTCCGGGGCGGCATGGAGGTTCTGGCCGAGGCCGGAGCGATCCTCCTCGGAGGGCACAGCATCAACGACGAGGAGGTCAAATTCGGGTTTGCCGTGACCGGTCTCATCGACGCCCCGTCGATCGTCACCAACGCCGGGGCCCGGCCCGGCGATGTCCTGGTTCTGACCAAGCCGCTCGGCACCGGGATCGTTTCCCTGGCCGCCCAGGTCGGGAGGGCTTCTGCGGAATCCGCCGCGGCGGCGGAGAGAGCCATGACCACGCTCAACCGGTCGGCCGCCGAGGTCATGGTCCGGCACGGCGCGACGGCCTGCACCGACGTGACCGGGTTCGGTCTTCTCGGCCATCTGGCCCAACTGGCTGTCGAGAGCAAGGTCACGGCCGAAATTTGGGCCGATGTCCTGCCTCTTCTTCCCGGCGTTTCCGACTATGTCGCCCAGGGACTCTACTCGGGGGCCAACGAACGGAACGCCGACTACAGCGCCGCCCTCACAGAGTTTTCCGGAGACGTCGGTGAAGACATGAAGGCGGTTCTCTATGACGCCCAGACATCGGGCGGCCTTCTCATCGCTTTTCCTCCGGAGAACGTCGAGGCCGCCCTGGAGGACCTGGCGGCGGCGGGCGTCGCCGACGCGGCCGTCATCGGCCGGATCGTGGGTGCATCGGACGGAAAAATCCGGGTGATGTCGGGGCGGGTCGAACTCGCCGGGCGTAAAGCCTCCCGGATTGAAAATGAGGAATCCATGAGCGAACAAAAAGACATCCCGCACGAGGCCTGCTGCGCCGAAGGCTCCGGAACGCCGGACAGGGCCCTGGACATGTTCCAGGATTTCATGAGCGCGGCGCTCAAACCCGGCGCCCTCGATGTCGTCACCAAAGAGCTTATCGCCGTGGCCCTCGGACTTGCGGTCAACTGCGTCCCCTGTTCGAAAATCCACATCCGCAAGGCCCGGGATATGGGCATCGGCGACGCGGAGCTCGAGGAAGCCGCGGCGCTGGCCGCGGCCTTCGGCGGCTGCCGGGCGATGATGCTGTGGAACGAACTCAAGGAAGCCGATGCCGGCTTGAAATGATTTGACACCCCTGCCGATGATCGCGTATCTTGGTTTCGTCATGCACACCACAGCATCGAAAATCACCACCGCCGCCGCCGGGCTCCTGCTCTTTGCGGCATCCGCCGCGGGACAAATCTGGTTCAAGGGCGATTTCGAGGACGCCCTGGCCCAGGCCCGCACGGAGGGAAAGAAGGTCCTCATCGATTTCTACTCCGGCGGCTGAGGCGCCTGTGTCCTGCTGGGTCAGCAGGTCTACGCCAACGCCGAATTCCACGAACTCCTGAACGGACATTTCGTCCTCTTCCGCGCCGACCGCGACGCCCCGAACGGTCCCCCCGTCTTCAGCCGGTACGACATCCGGGCGACGCCCACGACCATGATCGTGGACGGAGACGGGGCCGAGATCGACTGGCACGTCGGTTACGGTCCGCCGGCCGCGAAATTCGTCGAGAAACTCGATATGTCCGCCCGCGGCATCGACACCACCCGGACCCTCTCGGCTCAGTACGCCGAAAATCCCGATGATGTCTCCGTCGTCTTCAAGCTGGCCGAAAAATACGCCGGCCGGTACGTCGAGGAGAAAACCCTCCGAGCGCTCGAACTCCACCGGAAAGTCATCACCCTCGATCCCGAAGGAAAAGCCGGAACGACGGAATATCTCGGGGAGAAAGTCTCCTACCGCGAGGCCTCCGCATACGCCGCGGCCCAGCTCCAGCTTTTCGACCGGGGCCGGGACATCGCCCCCATGAGGGCCTTTATCCGGGACTACCCGGAAAGCCCGATCCTCAAACAGGCCTGTTCCATCCTCGGCTCCTTTTACTCTTATTCCGGAAGCCGCGAGGATGCAACCGCCTTCTTCGAGGACTACGTCGCACGATACGGCGACGATCCCAGCGCCCTTAACGCCTACGTCACCCGGATCATCCGTGACAAGGGACCGGTCGACCGGGGGATCGAGCTGGCCGAGAAAATCCGGAATCTCACCCGCATCAACCCCGTGCCGGCCTTCGCCCAAAATCTGGCCCAGCTGCATATCCTCAATGACGAGAAGAGCAAGGCCGACGACGTCTACGGCCGAACCTTCATTGAAGGCCGGGTGACCGGCCTGGCCTGGGATCTTGCGGGTTTCGCCAACTTCTGGCACGACCGAGACGCCAATCTCGACGCCGCGCTCGAAATGGCCTTGACGGCGATCCGGCTTAATCCCGATCATCCCTACTTCCTGCAGACCGCGGCCAAACTCCACATCAAGACCGGCAACGAGGCCGAAGCCCTGGCCGTTTACGGCCGTCGATTCGCCTCGACGTGCGCCGATAAACCCAACGACCTTATCAGTTACGCGAGGTTCTGGTCCGGCCGCAAAACGAATCTCGAAAGCGCCCTGGAGGCCGCTGAGAAGGCCGCCGAACTCCAGCCCCAAGCCCCCCATATCCAGGACACCCTGGCCATGGTTTACCTGGCGCTTGGCCGAAAGGCTGAGGCTTTGGAAGCGGCCGAAAAGGCCGCGGCCCTGGCCGCGGACCAGCCCGGCCTGGCCGACTTCTACAATCAACGGCTGGCCGCCGTCAAGGAGAGCATCGTAAAAAAAGACGACTGACCGGCGATCCGGAGGATGATTTGGCGGGAGAGTGTGGGAGTCGAACCCACCCGGGGCTTTTTCAAGGCCCCATGCAGGATTTGAAGTCCTGAAGGCCCACCGGGACCTCGACTCTCCCGTATCCTCGTCCGATCATTTTAGCACATGCCGGTCGCCGGAGCGCCGGGTGAACCCGATCTTGTCGAAATATTCCAGGATGGCGCAGGCGTACTTCCGCGAAAGATCGAGCTTATCCCTGAGCTCGGCGATGGTGATGCCGCCCGTCCGCCGGATCCGGTCGGACACGGCTTCCCGGGCCCGGGCCAGCGCGTCCCGGTGATAAGTGACCTTGGGACCGAGCCGGACGATGACGCCGGTCCGGGCGAGCTCGTATAAGATCTCGCGGAAAAACCTCGGCTGGAGCCCGGCCTCGCGCATGACGTCCTCTTCAAGCGGCGCGGCGAGACCCGCCCGCCGGTAAATGAGCTCCACCCGGTCCTGCGCCTCCCGCCGTTTGCGGTCGGGATCCCGGTCCCGGCCCGGCAGTCCGACGTCGCGATCCTTTTTTTCCAGGACTCCCGACCGGCAGAGAGCGTCGAGAACGGCCGGGAAAACACCCGGTCCGCTCCACTTCAGGAACTCGGCCCGCAGTTCGGCGAAGGGCATGGCCGGCCGGTGCGGGTTTTTTTCCAGGTAAGCCTTGACCAACCCGGCCGTCTTCTCCGAAAGCAACCGGAACGCTTCCGGATGAATGTAAAGGACGCCTCTTTCGCCCGGAACACGGACCAGGCGGTCCGCGCCGCAGAGCGTCTCAGCCGCCCGCTCGACGTCGCCGGCGTCCGCCCCCAGAGACCGGGCCGCATCCAACACGCCGCAGGCTCCGAAACCGCACTTCCGGACGGTCTCCTCAACGGCGTCCTCGAGCCCGCCTTCGAGCCTCTTCAAACCATCGATGACCCGGTCGTCCAGGCGCCGGTGCCGGGCCGGCCGGGCGTCGACGACGCGGCCGCCCCCGAGCGTCGCCTGGGGCGAGAAGGCCCGGACGACGAACCGGTCGCCGGGCAGGGCCGCGGTCGGCGATTCCAGAAAAGCCTGGACGGGCGCCGTCTCTCCCGGCCGCAGAACGCCCCTGTCGAGGATGGCCAGCCGGGCAATGATCTCGTCCGTGCCGACGTGGATCCGGACACGCTCCCTGTTCTTGACGTCCTTCCCGTAGCGTTCAAGAACGCGGAGACGGAGATCGAGACGCTCCGTCGGCTCCAGGGTTCCCGGCCTGGCCGCGCACTGGCCGCGCCGGAGATCGTCCTTCTTCAAGTCCATGAGGTTGAGGGCCGTCCTCAGGCCGATTCCGGCCTTTTCGCGGATCTCCCCGTGGACGTGGATGTTCCTCACCCGGGCGGTCAACCCATCGGGATAGATCTCGACCTTGTCTCCGACCCGGACCTCGCCGCCGAGGACGGTGCCGGCGACGACCGTGCCGAAGCCCTGCAGGACGAACACCCGGTCGATGGGCATGCGGAAGAGGCCGCGGTCCTCGCGGGGCCGGACGGACCGGCCGAGATCGCGGAGCGCCGTCCGAAGCTTGTCCATCCCCTCGCCCGTCGCCGCGGACACCGGCAGAATGGGTGCCCCGTCCAGGAAACTCCCGGCGACAAGGGCCCGGATCTCGGCCTCGACCTCGCGGCTTCGGGCTTCGTCGGCCAGATCGATCTTGGTCGGGACGACGATTCCGGCCGGAATCTCGAGAAGACGGAGAATATCGAAATGCTCCCTCGTCTGGACGTTGACGCCCTCGTCGGCCGCAACGATCAGCAGGGCGGCATCGACGTTGCTTGCACCCGCGGCCATGGTCCGGACGAATTTTTCGTGCCCGGGCACGTCGATGAAGACGATCTGCTTTTCGTAGTCGGGATCGTCGAGGAAGACGAAGCCGAGTTCGATGGTCAGGCCGCGCGCCTTCTCTTCGGGGAGAGTGCCGGGGTCGATCCCCGTCAGGGCCCTGACGAGCGTGGATTTTCCATGGTCGATGTGGCCGGACGTTCCGACGATGACATGGGGTTTCACGGCCTTTCTCGCTCCCCGGTCAAGTCTCCAACGCCCGGTAGACGGCCTGAAGGACGACGGCGTCCTCGTCCGGCCGGATCGTCCGGAGATCGAAGAGCACGGCGTCCCTGTGGATGCGGGCGAATACGGGCGGGTCGTTCCGCCTCAACCGGCGCGCCAAATCCTCGGCCGAAGTTTTCCTCGGCCGGACGGTCAGAAGTTTGGTCGGCAGCGTCTCGGCCGGAACGGATCCGCTCCCGACCTCGGAGGCGCCGTCTTCCAGGGCGGCCGAGGCGACGCGTTCATCGATCCGGGCGGAGACCCCCCGCACGAGCTTCCGGCCGCGCCGGACGAGATCGGCCGGCTTCAATGCCAGCATGCGGTAGACCGGATGGATCCGAGCGACCGTCTCCGGGTCGAGAAAGAGTTTGAGAGTCGCTTCCAGGGCGGCGATCGTCAGTTTGCCGACGCGGAAGGCGCGCTTGAGGGGATTTTTCTTGATCCGGCGGACAGCCTCTTCCCGGCCGGCGATGATTCCGCACTGGGGACCGCCGAGAAGCTTGTCGCCGCTGAAGCAGACCGCGTCCGCCCCGGCAGTCAGGCTGTCCCGGACGAGCGGCTCGGATGAAATCCCGAAAGACGCGAGGTCGACGAGGGCTCCGCTTCCCAGATCATCGACGACCGGAAGACCATGTTTCCGGCCAAGGGCGACAAGCTCTCCGATTCCCGGCTCCCCGGTAAAGCCGATGATCCGATAGTTGCTGTGGTGGACGCGGAGAAGAGCCCCTGTCCGCTCCCCGATTGCCTGCTCATAGTCGGAAAGCTTCGTCCGGTTGGTCGTTCCGACCTCGCGGAGGACGGCGCCGCTCGCCGTCATGACGTCGGGCATCCGGAAAGAGCCGCCGATTTCGACAAGCTGACCCCGGGAGACGACGACCTCGCGCCCGGCGGCCAGGGTGTTCAGGATGAGAACCGTGGCCGCGGCATTGTTGTTGACGACGGTGGCCGCCTCGGCCCCGGTCAGGCGGCAAAGCAGGTCTTCGGTGTGGGCGTCGCGGTCGCCGCGTTTTCCGGATTCGGCATCGACGGCCAGGTTGCAGCAGCCGGCTGAAACGGCACGCAGGGCTTCGACGGCCGCTTCTGACAGAACGGCCCGCCCGAGCCCGGTGTGAATGACGACGCCTGTCGCATTGATGGCCGGGCGGAGAGAAGGCGATCGGCGCGCCACCAGGATTCCCTCGGCTGCCGAGGCGACGGCATCCGGCGAAAAGGCCGCATCCTCCGCAGGCGCGTCTCCGCCGGCGATCCGCGCTCTCAGCCCGGCCAGCGCCTCGCGGACGGCGTCACTCGCCGCCCCGGAGCCGTACTTTTCCGCAAGGCGGACGGCCGCCCCGTCCCGGAGCACGGCGTCCACGGATGGGATGCGGCGCAGGACCATGCGGTCCGGTGCAGCTCCGTCCGGCGATCCGTCTCCGGGCCTCATTTCTTCTTGAACTCGATCCCGGCGAATATTTCGCTGTGGAGTTCGGTGGTCGCCGTTCCGGCCGCAACAACGACGACTTCGATTTCGAACGGCTCAGACTTGGGCGGCAGGCAGCTCTCATCGTCGCAGGCCTGGTAGCTCAGCCGCCCCTTGATCGTCACCGGGCCGGCCGGAGCGTTTTCGGCGGCCTGCATAAGAAACCCCAGGACGATGTCCCCGTCGTAAAACGCGATTTCGCCGTCGGAATAGCCGAACCGGGCGATGCGGGCCTCGGGATAGAATGTTTCGACGACGGTCAACCCCTCCATCTCCTCGCAGGACAGAACCGAGGGGATGATGAACGGATCATCCTGGACCGGTCCGTTGATGTGCCAACCCGGAATGATCCGGGCCTTCACGGCGAGCTTGATCGTCCCGCCGGCGGGGACGCCGTCCGCCGAGAGAATCGGCGCGACGACGACGATGGGCGCGTCCTCGGTCCCGGCCGGAATCTCCTGGCCTGAGACCATGACCGCCGCGGGGAAAACACAGAGAGCCAGTGCGAGAATTCTTCGAATTATCATCTTTCTTCCGACCTCCTTCGCACAGGGTGGTTTATTTTATGACGATTCCGCCTCCCTTGTAAATAACCGCCGCCCTCACGCCGGCTCCATGACGGATCTCTGTCGGATCTCCGGCTTGACAGTCGAAAAGATGCTGGAGTAGCATTCTTAGGATGCACCGTCTTATCGTCATGACGGCGGCGGTTGTCGCCCTTGCGGCTCCGGTGTCCGCCCAGAAAGCCATCGATTTCGCCCTGAGGGACCTTGACGGAAACACCGTCCGCCTGAGCGACCACATCGGCGAAAAGGTCATCCTCGTCGATTTCTGGGCAACTTGGTGCGTCCCCTGTGTCAAGGAGCTGCCCCATTTCCAGAGATTCCACGAGACCTATTCAGACAAGGGCCTTCTCATCCTGGCCATAACCGTGGACGGCCCGGAAAGCGTGGCCATGGTCCGGCCCTTCATGAGCCGCTACAACTACACGTTCCCGGTTCTTCTCGATACGGAATCCCGGGTCATCGCCCTCTACAATCCGAGGGTGGTCCTCCCTTACCGCTTTCTGGTCGACAGACAGGGGAACATCCGGCACACCCACACCGGTTACAGTCCCGGAGACGAGATCTCCTTGGAGAAGCAAATCCAGGAATTGCTGGAACCCGAGGAAGAAGGCCGGATCCGCCGGTTTTCCTTCCACGCCTCGGATGCGCTGCTGAACAGAAATTTCAGCGACGCCGACTATGTCGACCGAACCCGCGGAGGCAGGGCCTCCCAGATTATCAACCAGCTGGACCTGACCCTGAGCCGGGGGGCCTTCATGGCCGGGGCGCGACTCGACGCCAACCTCGACTTTTCCCCCTGGCAGGACGAGGTCTCGCTGGCCAAGCGCTTCCTGGAATTCAACACCCGGAGCCTGTCCGTCCGGGCCGGGGATTTCTATCACACCGTCGGCCGGGGCTTGGCCTTCAGCGTCCTCAAGACTTTCGAAAAGGAGGGCCTCGAATACATCATCGACACGACGGTCGACGGCGGCAAACTCGCTTTCTCCCACAAGGAATATTCCGCCGAGCTGTTTGGGGGTTGGCTCGACCGCGAGGACTCCGACGTCAAGGACCGCGTCCTCGGCGGCGCCCTGGGCCGGCGGATCGGCGGGCTTGTGGACGTCAAGGCCCAGATCGTCCATGCCGACCTCGAAAGAGGCTCGTTTTTCAACACGGAGCGGGCCACCATGGAATCCTTGAGCCTCGACCTGCCGAATTTCCGCGACAAGCTGAAGTTCTTCGGGGAATTCCTGCTTCTTCAGAAAAAGATGCACTACGTCGAGGACACCGTCCGGGGCCACGGCCTCTACCTCGAATCGGGGCTCTTCCTCAAGAACCTCTCCTTTCTCCTCGAATTCAAGGACTACAAGAACCTGGATTTTGAATACAACCGCCCTCCGCTCCTCGAACCCGAACCGGTGGCGATCCTGGCCAACCAGTTCGCCGTGAGCTCGAAGAACGTCACCGCGATCGCCGGGAGGGTCGACTATTATTTCCCCAAGCGTTCCCTCCTGGCATTCGGGAGATACGCACACTTCCGGGATACTCCCGTCACCCAACCGAGGACCATCCACCACACCTTCCTCGGCCTGGAAAAGAAATTCGGGGAGACGGGCTGGGTCAACGTCCTGGGCGGTTTCCGTCGCGAGGAGACCGAATCTCTCGTCTTCTATTACACCCACGGCGACACATGGCACGGCCAGGCGAATGTCAGCTTGCCCCTGACCTCCCGGTTAAGCCTGGAGGCGTATCTCGAAGCCAAAGACTTCGACGGCCGCCATTTCGATTACAGGGAAACCCGCTCCTCGTTCTCCGTCCACCATTCGCCCTGGATCGTTCTGACCCTGTTCTACGACCGGTCGACGGACCCCGAGGTGCTGTTTTTCAAGAACAAGAAAGACTGGTGGGGCAGCCAGGTCGAATTCAAGCTCTCCCGATGGGGAAACGTCAAGGTGTTCTACGGCGCGATCAAGGGCGGCGTGAAATGCGCCGGCGGGGCCTGCAAGTTCTTCCCGCCGTTCGAGGGTCTGAGGATCGACCTTCTCTTCAGGCTCTGATCACAGATACTTGCGGATGACATCCTCGACTTCGCTCTTGTTCCACCCTTCCTTCTTGTAGCGGATGGTCATGTTCCGGTCCAGGACATGGGGAAGCGGAATGGATGTCTTGCGGAAGTGATTATAAATGGCCTGGCTGTTGTCGTTGAGGACGGGGAATGTCAGCTTGTAGGTGTTCGCCCAGTTTGCGGGATCGCCGTCGATGACGACCAGGATGTACATGAAGCCCTTGTCCCTGAACTGCTGGTAGAAGGCCTCGGCCGTCTCCGCCTTCTCGCGGCAGGGTGTGCACCAGTCGGCGGTGAAATCGAGGAGGACGACCTTGCCGTGATGATCCCAGAGAGAGACGGATTGACCGGACTGGTTGTTGGCCGTGAAGTTCCTGGCCACATTGTTGACCTCCGTCCCGGTCGACGCGGCCGCCGCGGTGAAATTCAGATCCTTGCGGGTTGTGGCGCCCGCCTCGTAATTCGACGGATTGAAAGCGAAGCCTTTCCGGGACGGGGTGATGATGTAATTTCCGGCCGGCAGGTTTTTAAAGGCGAACGAGCCGTCGGAGGCCGTGGCCGTCTTTTGCGCCCCGCCCCAGGACAGATAGACGTCGACTCCGGAGACGGGCGCCGTGACGGAAAGCATCCCGACCTCTGTCGTACCGGACGTTCCGGCCGCTCCGGCTGTGCCATCCTGGATCCGGCCGCTGAGTTCGATTCCGGTCTCCCCGGGTCCCGTCGGAGTGTCCTTCTTGCAGCCGCCCAGGCCGATCACGAGGATCAGAATCCCCGGAGCCAAGACCCAAAACCAATGCATTTTTTTGCTCATGAGAGCCTCCTTACACCGACTCCATGGCCGATGAAATGACGTTCCCCGCGCCCTGCATTCGAGGCTGAAAATCCGGTGTTGCGCTTTTTCCGCTACGGGAGGAACTGCAGGCCCAGGCCCAGGCCGATATGGATGCCTCCCAGATCAGCCTCGATCCCCGCCGGCTCGACCTTGCACATGCTGTAACTTCCCTGTAGGTCCAGGAAAAGCGGCCCCGCAATCAGCACTTTCACCCCTGCCAGACCCATAAATCCGAGACCGCCGTCTTCGACCTTCCCGATAGGATTCTCTTCCTTGTAGAGAATATAACCCGCCCCGGCCCCGATATAGGGGCGGAAGCGGCCGCTGAGGAATTGGTACTGAAGACCTCCGAAGACGGGGATCAGAGTCATGGTCGTCGACTCTTCCGTGAAAGTCAGCGTCCCCGTTTTATTGAAAAAGCTTCCCCCGGCCCAAAGGCTCAGTCCTCCCATGATCTTCAGGGAGATTCCGCCGCCGTAAACGGGGCTTTCTCCGTAAATCTCCTTGAACACGGCTTCCGAGGGGATGAAATAGGCGCCCCGGGCCTGGATGGAAAAACTGTCTCCGGCTGCCGCGCCCGCGGTGACCGCAATGAAAAACACCAGGATGGCTCCCTGTCTGCACGCCGCCGTTTTCATCATCGACATCATCATGGTCATGTGTTTCCTTTCCGCCAACTATCGAAATGTGACCGACGCCGCTTCACTTTCCCGGCCGCCTGAATCGACGGCGGATACCTGATAAGTGTATTCTTCGTCCTTTCCGGCATGGCGCTGCCGGAACTCGAAAATATCCGACCCGACCTCGGCGAGAAGAGTCCGAGAAGCCGCCCGGACTTCATAAATCCTGTATTTGGCGATGGCGGCGTTGTTGGGATTCGCCTGCCAGGTCACCACATTGATATACTCGACCAGGAATACGGACCGGTTGATGCGTTTGACCCCGGTAATGTTGAGTGGCGCATAGATCCTGCGAATGAAGTTCGCCGTGATTGACTTATCGGTGGTCATGACGACACTCGCCGGATTCTGGGTTCCCGTCAGATCGCCGCTCCACCCGTTGAACGCGAAATGGGTCTGGGGAACGGCCCGGATCGAAACCGAGAGGCCTTTTTGATAGCTATACGTTCCGGGTGTCGGGTCCGTCGTTCCTCCCACCGATGCCGCCAAGGTCAGGAAACGGACATCCGCGGCGCCGTTCTTGTAGATGCTTCCGCCGTTCGTCCCGGCGTAAAGGATGGAGTTCACCGTGTCCCATTGCAGGCACAGGACATCTCGGAAGTCCAGGCCGTTATTGAACTCCGTCCATGTGGTCCCGCCGTCCCGGCTGTAATGAACCCCATTCATTCCGGCGACATAGATCTGGTCGGGAGCGTTCCTGTTGATCCGGATATCCTTCACATCATGGGTCATGACCCGGGTCCAGGAGCCGCCCGAATTCAAACTCAGGAAAAGTCCGTTCTCCGTTCCGGCGAAGATCCGGGTGGTCCGAACGGGGTCGACGGCCAGCTTATTGACCTGACGCGTAAAGGCCCCGGCGTCGATCGGGGTCCAGTTTGCCCCGCCGTTTGTCGAGCTGAAAACGATCCCCCGGTAGGGAGAATAGGAGACGCCGCCGACATAAAGGGTATTGTCGTTGGCGGGATGAACCGCCACGGTCCGGAGATAAACCTGGGGATTCGCCAAAACCGTGTGTGTGGTCCAATTTGCGCCCGCATTCACGGACTTATGGAGGGCCGGGTGATATTCCGAGCCGCTTCGGGTCTGACCCGCGCCGAAGATACGGGAGAAATCGTTCGGATTCACGGCCAAGTCGTCAAACAATCCCGATGTCAGTTTCTGCCAGGTGTTGCCGCCATCTACAGACCTGTAGATGTCATCGCCCCCTCAACCCCCGGCCAGGATGTAGAGATCCTGGCCGTTTGCGGGATTGATGAGGATCTGGTCGATGGCGTCGCACCGGTAGAAATCCGGCATCCTCTGCCAGGAGGAGCCGAAATTCGTGCTCTTGAAAAAGCCGTTGCCCTTGCCCTCCGCATAAAGGAGTTGGGGAGAAGAACGTGAATAAGCCAGAGAGCCGATTTCGACGGCGGATATCCCCTGGTTTCCCTCCGTCCAGGACGCCCCTCCGTCGCGGCTGAAAAAGAACCCGGCCGTGGAACCGAAGTAAATCCCGGAAGACGCGGCGAGGACTTTTCCGCAATAGCCGGCCAGTCCCGCTGTGACGGATGTCCAGTTGACGCCGCCGTCCGTGCTCTTGAAGACCCGGGCGCCGTACCCCGCGTAGAGCGTATGGCTGTTGCCCGGATCGATGGTTATGGATTCCGCGTAGGCTGTCCCGGTGTTTTTCGTCCAGCCGGTCCCGCCGTCAGAACTCCGGTAAACGCCCCAGGATGATCCGGCGAAGACTCTCGAGGGGGACTGGGGATCCACAGCGAGGGTCCTCACCGAATCCGACGTTCCGATGGACCCGGTGATGTCCTGCCAAGAGGCACCCTGATTTATGGATTTATAGACCCTGTAGACGTATCTCGATCCGTCATAAGAACTCCCGCTTGCATAAAGAATCCGGGAATCGGAGGGAGAAATCGCCAGCGCCAGAGAGCTCCCGTATTGAGTCAAAGGACCGACGCGGACCGAAGACCAGGAGGCGCCGCCGTTGGTCGATTTGTGGATCGCCATCACGCTTTTCCATGAGGGCGACGTTTCCCAGTATTCGATGCCCGCGACATAGATCGTCGAGGGATTGGCCGGGTCGACGATCAGACCTGTATACGCCGACCGGTTGGAGCCGAAAGGATGTTCCGTCCAGTTGACGCCGCCGTTCGTCGATTTGAATAGACGATCGGCGTAATTCGGCAGAACATAGACGAGACTCGGGTTGGACGGATCATAGGCCACGTCCTTGAGTGGCCTGTTCAGAGTCGCGAGGACCTGCCACGTCCCGCCGGCATTCGTTGTTTTCAAGACCTGTCCGGAGTTGCCGCCGATGACGGCCAGCATCTCGTTCGGATTGCCCGGATGCCTCGCAAGGCCGGAGACGTTGCCGCCTTCGGGTCCGACCCTCTGCCAGGACTGGGCGGACACGACCAGGCAGGCCGAAACAAGGATTAAGAAAAAAATGACGCTTTTTCTCATTCTTCCACCTCCCTCATGATTCAAGCCCTATCCCTCACCGAGGTCAAAGGTATATCACAATTGGAGGAATGTCAAATCGTCATGACCTATTCTTGATCGGCTTTGGAAACGCGTCGTAAAGATTACGGAATCCAGCCTACATGCTGATCGAAAAACCCCGGCTGCCGCTCCCGAAACGGGGGTTGACGACCTGGCTCTTCGTCGAACCGAAAGTGAAGTTCAATCCGGCCGAGGCGTAAGTGTTGTAACCCGTCGCGAGCTGTTTCCGGCGGAGGAGAACATCCTCGTAGGAGGCTCCGCCCCGTGGGAGGGCCAGCTGGTCGCGGACCCGGGTGTAGCCGCCGCTCACACGGAAATTGAGGCCTTTCCAGATCCGAAGGGAGGCCTGCAAACCGATATCGATGCGGTTTTTCGAGAAGTCATGAAGGTAGTGCGAGCCTTCGATCTCGATTCCCGCCGTTCCCCAGGGACGCTTGATTTCGAAGGCCAGTTCCAATGATTCGCGGAACAGGGTTTCGGAGGTCTGGAGGTAGATCGTTTCTTCCGCGTACACGGTGCGCGTGACGCCGATCCGGTAGAGGATCCGGAGCTGCCTTTGGGTGGACTCTGAGTAGGGGAAGACGTTGAATTCGACGGCCGGGGCCGCCGACAGGCCGAACTTGATATTGGAATAGGTCGAGGATTGGGTGCTGAGGAAGGCCCCAACCGACCAGTGTTCGGACAGGCTCTTGACGCCCAGGCCGGAAAAGCCGGTGCCCGAGGATGTGCTGTTATAGATGGAATCTCCGAAGTCGAACCGCGTTGTGTTGATGTTGCCCTGGACGGACGTCCGGAGCTTGAATCCGGGCGTCACGCGATTGGCCGAAAGAGAGCCGTAGCTCATGGTGCTTTTGTAGAGGGTTTCCCCCATGAGAAACATGTTGGCGCTGAGGTTGAAGACCCAGAAGTCCCAGGGGTCGGTGACGGATGTCGGCCTGACCTGATCCTGGAAGCGGACCGTCAGATTTTTGGCGAGGGGTGTTTTTGCGGCGTAGCGCACAAGCCCGAGCTTGAGGAGCCCGGCCAGGTCTTTTCGGGCATCCTCGTTCGTCGCGCCGGGAGGCGATGTGTAGTGCAGCGTGTTTTCGTCGCCCAGAAAGTTTTTCCGGCCGGATAAGGTCAGCCGGAATTCCCGGCCGCCGTCGGACTCCTGAGAGGTCACGGCGGCCAAAACCTGGGCCTCGTCGGGGGAGTCAACGAATTCGGCGAAGGGAATGTCCGAGGCGATCAGAGCCGGGTCGACACCCGGCCAGTCCAGGAAAACCTTGGGCGCGGCGCCGGCCGTGCCGCCGGGTATGACCGATTCGGTTTGAATGTCCGCCGGATGAGCGGCGGACAGGGCCGGGGCGGCGAAAAGAGCCGCGACGGCCGTAACGACGGAGATCATTTTGATTGTCATGTCCGGCTCCTTTCCTCAGTTGATGACGATGTGCATTCCGCCGCTTCCGGTCGATCCGAATCGGGGATTGATGACGTTGGTGAAGATGGATCCGAAGGTGAACTGCAATCCGACGGAGATAAAATGATTGCTCGTCATCGGGAATTCCCGGAGTCTGAGAAGCAGCTCTTCGAAGGTCGGTTCATGGGCGGGGAGAGCGATCTGGTCCTTGATCCAGGAATACCCGCCGAAGACGAAAAGACTCAGGCCCTTGTAGAGGCGAAGGTTGACGATTCCGAAGACGTCCGTGCGGTTACGGCTGAAATCATGGAGAAAGTGACCGCCCGAGGCGCTGACGCTGACCGTCCCCCATTTTTCGCGGAGATCCAGCGTGGCCGAAAGGGATTCCCGGAAGAGCGTTTCCCTGGTTTTTCCGAATATCGTCTCTTCCCGGTACTTGACCGGGCAGATATCCAGGCGGTAGAGGATCCGGAACTGCCGGCGCGTGGATTCCTCATACGGAAAGATGTTGTATTCGATGGCCGGCGCCGCCGCGAAGCGGATGTCGATGTTGCTGTAAAGAGAGGATGAGGCTTCGAGAAACACGCCCGCCGACCAGCGGCGCCCCAGGCTTTTGACGAAAAATCCGTCGGCGTTCCAGCTCGACCAGGATCCGGTGATGTCCTCGCCCTCCACCGTGAAACGCTTTTTTGAAGATTGGTTCGACAGGCCCAGCAGGATCTTGGTCTCCGGAGTCACGCGTCCGGCCGAAAAAGAGAAATTCGCCGTTCGATCCATATAGGATTCCTCGCCCATGAAAAACCCGCTTCCGGACAGACTGAAAAGCCAGGAGTCCCAGCGGTCGAGGTCCGGCCCGGTTTCGGCCGGCCGCCGGTAATCGACGGACATGCGCCGGGCGATGGGAGTGCGGGCGACGTAGCTCATCAGGCCCAGCTTCAGGGCGTTGGTCAGACCGCGCCGGATGTCGTCCGCCGTGTCCGTCGGGTTGGAAAAGTATTTCTGGACGTCGTTGATGTCCTTGAAGGAGTTCTGGCCCAGGAAGGCCAGGGTGTATTCGCGGCCGCCGCCTCCCGTGGTCTGGGTCGTGACCAGGATGTGGACCTGGGCCTCCATGCGGTCCCGGACGTAATTGACGAAGGTGATCTCCGTCTTGATATAGTCGATGTCGCAGGCGGCGCAGTCGAGATAGACCTTTACGGCCGTCTTTTTCAGATCTTCGAGGTCGTTGTCCGGGGTTTGGGCCGGGGCCGGACGGAGAAGGAGAAGAACGCATAAGACCTGGATAAGGATCATCGCGGCGGGCTTCCTCATTCGGCCACTCCTTTGCCGGGGCCGGCTTTTAAGCCTGCCGGCCCTTGAACCTTTGTGAGATAACGCAGCAAATAATGTGCCAGCCGCGCTTCAGGTATTATATACGTTCGGGAGTAAAGAAAAGTTACATGCCGGACAGGAAATAGTCCCATATTCGGAAGAATAAAAATATGTGATATCACCGAAAGCCGGAGAAAAGAAAACGGCTTCCAGGATGTCTGTGCCGCTGAGGGCTCAAAATACGAAAATAAAAACGAGAATGATCACGACAATCAAGAGGATCAGTTTGGACATCGCGGGCGCTCCGTTCACTCCAGGGTGACGGCCGTGCCGTAGGCGATGATCTCGGCCGCGCCCTGCATGATCATCGAGGTCGCGAAACGGACGTTGATGACGGCGTCGGCGCCGAGACCTTCGGCTTCGGCGATCATCCGGTCGATGGCCTGTTCGCGGGATTCGGCCATCATCTTGGTGTAGTCGCGGATTTCGCCTCCGACGAGATTTCTCAGCAGGGCTTTGATATCGCGGCCGAGGTGGCGGGCGCGGATGGTGTTGCCCTTGACGATGCCGAGGGATTTGACGATCGTTTTTCCCGGGACGCTCTCCGTCGTGACCATGATCATTGTTCGATCTCCTTGTAACGTTCGCGCTTGTTGACATAATACCGTTCCCGGACGAGGGACACGATGAGAACGGCCAGCCCGGCCAGAGCAAGAAGAATGCCGGCCTTGACGATCAGGGGGAGCGAGGGGTCGTGGATGAGGCCTTTGACGGCTTCGAAGGCGGCGAAAAAGAGAAGGATCGCGGCTCCCAGAGACAGGAGAATCCAGCCGATCCGCCGCTCCAGACGGTTGTAGACGGACAGCCCGAATCCGCGCCAGGCTTCCTCCGGCGGAGATTTCAAAGCCACCCGGCTCATGACACGCTCGAATTTGTTCATCTCCTCGTACTCCTTTCGGCAGTCCGGACAGGACGCGAGGTGGGCCTCGACGGCCGCTTTCCGGTCTCCGGACAGTTCGCCCTCAAGGTAAGAGGGCATGAGGTCCATGACGGCCTTGTGGTCCAACGTCATCGCGGTTCTCCTTCGGCTTCCCTCCTCATGTATCCGGCCAGGGCTTTTTTCAGCCGGATCCGTGCCCCGTGCAGCGTCGACATGACGGTTCCTTCCGGTTTTCCCAGCATGTGGGCGATCTCGCGGCACGACATGTGCTGGAAATATTTCAGGAGAACCATTTCCCTCGGGTCGATGGGGAGAGCCTGGATTTCCCGCCACAGGACCTCTTTCATCTCCCAGTCCTCCTCGTGGTTTTGGAGAACGGGTTCCCGATCCAGGGGAACGGAAAGGGCGGCCGGCCTGCGGCGCAGGTGGTTGAGCGAGAGATTCTTCACGATCTCGTAGATCCAGGGAAAGAACGGCCGGCTGGGATCATAGCGCCGGATGGATCGATAGGCGCGGACGAAGGCGTCCTGGGCGATGTCCATGGCGTCCTGCTGATTGTGAACGAAGCCCAGGGCGACGGACTGGATCCTCCGCATGTAGGTCTCGACGATCACGTGATAAGCATTTTTGTCGCCCCGGCGGACGCGCTCGAGGGCTTCCTGCTCGGTGAGCGCCGCAGGCGGATTCATGATGCCGGCCGTTTCCGCCGCGGTGTTCGCTTTCCGGGATGCCTGAATGTCCGCCATTTTGATCTCTCATGGGGGTATACACGAAGTCGCGGCATTTCATTCAAGCGGCCGTTCATTTTCCGGTGTTGCGTGTGTGCGTTTTTTGGGTCCGTTGGCGGACGGCCTCGAAAAGAAAAACAGCCGCCGCGGCGGAAATGTTGAGAGAATTGACCCGGCCGAACATGGGGATGGAGAGGAGTTTGTCGCACTTGGCGCGGACGAGAGGGCGGAGGCCCCGCCCCTCCGAGCCGAGGACGATCGCGACGGGGAGGGTATAGTCGAAAGCGTGCCAGGGTTCCCGGGCGCCGCCTTCGCAGCCGACGAGCCAGACGCCGAGCCCGCGGAGCTCGTCCATGGCCTGGGCCAGGTTGGCGACGCGGGCGACCGGAAGGTGTTCCCAGGCGCCGGCCGAAGAGACGGCCGCCGATTCGGTCAGCCCGGCCGACCGGCGTTCAGGAAGAACCACACCTCCGGCACCGGCGCACTCGGCGCTGCGGATGACGGCGCCGATGTTCCGGGGGTCTTCCACGCCGTCGAGGAGAACCAGGAAAGCCGGCGATACGGCCTTGACGGCATCGTCCAGCGAGGCGAAGGCCTTGGGTGCGAGGAAGGCGACGGCGCCCTGGTGGTGCGGCGATATGCGGTCGAGCTTGGCTTTGGGAACCGGAAAGACAGGGACGCGGCACTCCCGGGCCCGCCGGACGATTTCCCCGGTTCGTCCGCGGACGTCGTCCCGGGCGACGAGGATCTTATTGATTCTCCCAGGCTCCGAACGGAGAGCCTCCAGGATGGGATGGATGCGCTCGATCCTGTCCATCATAAATTGCCAAGATCAGGCATAATCTATTCATAAAAAATGCCGTGGCATTTCCGGACATAAGGCATTTTTCTTTCTCGGGCTCGTGAATAGATTATGCTAGCGGCCTTGCATGGAGATAAAGTCTTTTTTGGCATATCCGGCGGGGACGGAATAAACTCCGGCCGGAGGATTCTTTTCGGCGATTTCCACGACCTCGGAGGTCGATCGAATCTTTGAACCCATCATATCCACGACGGTTTCCGAGGCGATCCAGAAGCCCCGGATCTTTTTCATCTCGGCGATGGCTTTTTCGTCGAGCTGGAATTGAGCGGCCAGAAAATTGACCTGCATCTTATCGACATAGGCGTTGAGATCGAAGGGGACGTCGGTCGTGGCCCAGACCGTCATCTTGATCGGCATCATCATGGTGATGTCGACGGCGTAGTTCTGACATTTCCACTGTCCGATGGTCTTTGTCTGCCCGCCCGGCGTGACGGAAACCGACATCTTCAACATGCCCTTGAGCATCCCGGCCATCTCGGGCGGGAAGAGCTTGGACATGTCCAGAGGCAGCTCCGACTCGACATAGGTTTTTTCGGCGTGGTTGATTATGAACATGACATTCTTCTTGAGGTCGACGATGAACCCGGTCTTTTCCTGGATCATGGCGACCTGGTCATTGCCGATCCATTGTTCGGCGATGGAATCCTCGGCCGGCTGGCTCTGTCCCATGATGGAATAGGCGTCCTGATGCATTTTGGTCTTCACGTAGATGTCGGCGTTGGCGAAGGCTGCGACGGCCAGGATAGAGATGAAGATGACAGCGGATTTTTTCACGTGTCCTCCTTGGGGTTTTGCTTTCATTTTATATTATAGTCCAAGCCGGAATCCCGTTCAACGCAATGGGTGAGGCCGAACGCTGGCAATCGGCGGCGAGGTTTGATAAAATCCAAAACCATGAAAAGAACGGCCACCGCCTTCGCCGGAGGATGCCTTGTCGGCGTTCTTCTGGCGACATCGCCGCTTGCGGGGCAACAGGGGTTTCAGCCCTTCGACAAGATCAAGGAGGAAGCCCCCAGGGTCTTTATCGACTGCCACCAGTGCGACATGGATTTCATCCGGCGGGAAATCACCTTCGTCAACTTCATCCGCGAGCGCCAGGCGGCCGATGTCCATGTGCTCATCACCATTCAGGGAACAGGCGGAGGAGGGCGCGAATACACTCTGAATTTCATCGGTAAAAACGGCTATTACGACGTCCACAACACTTTGAAATACGGCTCCTCCCGCACCGACACCGCGGATGCCGAGCGCCGCGGGCTGGTCCGCGTTCTCAAGATGGGACTGGTCCCCTATGCCGCCAAAACGCCGGCCGGCGATTTTCTCAGCGTCAATTTCGACAAAAAGGTGCAGCCGGAGGCCGTGTCCGACGTCTGGGATTTCTGGGTCTTCAACGTCGGCATGAGCGGAAATGTCAGCGGAGAAAAGACGAGAGATTACGCGGCCATGAGCGGGAGCTTTTCCGCAAACCGGGTGACGCCGGCCGCCAAACTGCGGATGGGTCTGTCGGCCGGATACAACCGGAACCGGTTCGAAATCGACGACGATGTCATCGCCGTCACCCAGAACAGCCGGAATCTCAGCGGGCTCTATGTGGTCAGCCTGGACGAGCACTGGTCCGTCGGGTCCTGGTTCTCGCTCCATTCTTCGAGCTACAACAACATCGCCCTGGCCGTCAATCCGGCGCCCGCCGTCGAGTACAATTTCTATCCCTACGATGATTCCACGAGGCGCCAGCTCCGGCTGCTCTACCGCGTCGGCTACAGTTTTCAAAAATACGATGAGGAGACCATTTACGACAAAGTCCAGGAAAATCTTCTGGGACAGACGCTGAGCATGACGCTCGAAATCAAGGAGCCCTGGGGGAATATCAGCTCCTCCATCCAGGGGTCGCATTTCTTTCACGATTTCAGCTTGAACCGGCTGGAGTTCTGGGGCGGGGTGAACCTGCATCTCTTCCGAGGGCTGGCCCTGAGCTTCTCGGGGAATTATTCCCACATTCATGACCAGATCTCGCTGCCCAAGTCGGAAGCGAGCCTCGAGGAGATTCTGCTTTCGCGCCGGGTCCTGGCCACGAACTACCGCTACGGATTCGCGGTGGGGTTGAATTATACGTTTGGGTCGATCTACAGTAATATCGTCAATCCCCGCTTCGGCCGCTGACCCGGAGGATACGTCAAAATGCCGCCGTTGTTTTCTGAATTTCCCCAATTGGCTTTTAGGTCGCCAGTTCGTCAAGCCGCGACTTCAGACGACGATCTGAACATCCGAAGACGGCATTTTGACCCTTCGGGCGAGCCGATCTCACCATTCCGGCTTCGTCGCAGCCCACTCGACGTAGCTCAACTACGCCTTCGTGGGCCGCATCCTTGCCGGAACGGCAATCTCGACTCGCGTATCCTCCGGGTCCCGCTTCACCCTGCGCTCCTTGCATCTGCAGCCGCCTCGTCTCGTGACTATGCCGGGTCCGGAGGATACGTCAAAATGCCGCCGCTGTTTTCTGATTTTCCCCAATTGGCTTTTAGGTCGCCAGTTCGTCAAGCCGCGACTTCAGACGACGATCTCAACGCCCGAATAGGGCATTTTGACCCTTCGGGCGAGCCGATCTCACCGCATCGATTTCGTCCCGGCCTGCTCGACGTAGGTCAACTACGCCTGCGCAGTCCGCTCCTCATCGCTGCGGCAATCTCGACTCGCGTATCCTCCGGGTCCGGAGGATACGTCAAAATGCCGATGTGTTTTTCCGGAATGGGAAGGTGCTGATGTGTGCTTCTGATTCGGATAAAGCCGTCGAGGGCCTGCTTCAGGAGCTGGGCCGGGTGCGCAGCCTGAATGCGGGCGCCGTCCTCTTCGATGCCGGGGACGAGTCGAGAGAGTTTTTCCGCGTCGAAAGCGGCGAGGTGCGCGTATTCCGCATGGATGCCGAAGGCCGGGAGATCGAAATCGTCCGCCTGGGTCCGGGCGACTTTTTCGGCGAGGCGGTCGCTTTCGCCGGTGCGCCCTATCCCGCCTACGCCGCCGCCGTCGGCGAGACGTCGGTTTTGGCCTTCGACCGCAGCCGGGTTCTCGATCGCATCGACGCGGAGCCTGCGGCCGCCCGGTTTTTCATCCGCCTTCTTGCCGAAAAATGCCTGATCCTCAACGCGCGCATCGAGGCTCTCGGTTTGAAAACCGTGCGCCAGCGTCTGGCCCATTTCCTGATCGCGCGCTGTCCGGGCCACGGCGCCTGCCTCGTCGACCTGGAAATCCGGAAGGTCGATCTGGCGAAGCTTCTCGGGACCGTGCCGGAGACGCTGTCGCGGACCCTCAAGCGGATGGAGGACGACGGTCTCATTCGGGTCGACGGTCCCAGGATTCACATTCTCGACTGCCCGGCGCTTCGCTCCGAAAGCTTTTCCTGATATCCCCTGTGCGGCTTGACTTCGGTCAAGGACGGGGATTTCTCTGCGGGCTACAATTTCCTCGCGATACACCGAAAAGGAGGAAAACATGGCCAAGAGAAAGATCATCGAAATCGATAGGGAGGCCTGCAACGGCTGCGGGCTCTGCACGACGGCCTGTGCCGAGGGCGCGCTCGAGCTCGATGCCGAAAACAAGGCGGTCCTTGTCCGGGAGCTTTTCTGCGACGGGATGGGTGCCTGTCTCGACGTCTGTCCGACCGGGGCGCTCAAGATCGTCGAGCGGGAAAGTGAGGCCTACGATCCCCAGGCGACATACGTCCATGTTTTAAAGACCCGGGGGAAAGAGGCGGCGGCCCAGGTGCATGGTGCGGGTCACGGCGGGGCTCATTCGGGCGGTCATGCCGGGGTCCACGGCGGCGCGGGCCATGGTGCGCCCGGTGTGCCTGCGGCTTTTCGGGGTTGCCCGGGAAGCATGGCCTGCGAGATCCCCGCGGATGCGGCGCCCGCCGAAGATAAAGAAGGCTCGGTGGCGTCCCAGCTCAGCCAGTGGCCGATCCAGCTTCATCTCGTCTCGCCGTTTGCACCGTATTTCAAGAACAGCGATCTCCTCATTGCGGCCGACTGCACGGCCTTCGCCCTCGGGAGTTTTCACCAGGACCTGCTCAAGGGGAAGAAGCTGGCCATCGCCTGTCCCAAGCTCGACGACAAGGAAGGTTACATCGAGAAGCTGGCCGAGATCATCCGCCGGAACGAACTCAAGTCCCTGGCCGTGGCCGTGATGACCGTGCCCTGCTGTTCCGGCCTTCTGCATATCGTCCGCCGGGCCGTCGAGGCTTCAGGCGTCGATATTCCTGTTCGTGAAGTCATCGTCGACATCCGCGGCTCGATTGCACAAGACGGCATCATGGCCGTATAAAAAGAAGTTGTTGCTTGGCTTTGGGAAATTTCACAAAACGCTTAAGATCCTGTTTTTTCTTCAGGCTTAGGAAACCCTTAGACACACGTTTTTTGGGCTAAAAAGCGCATTTTCAGGTCCGAGAATGACTTGAGGCTAATGCCAAGCAACCCTCACTGGCAGGGGATATCGAGCGATTCGGCCGCGGCGGAGAGTTTCCGATCCTGTGTCCATAGGGAACAGCCGGACAAGAGCGCGGAAGCCAGAAGGTGCATGTCGATATAGCCGAGACCTTTCCCCATGAGCCGGTGCGTCTCGATGAGCGCCATGACTTCATCATGGCCCGCGACCTCCGCGGAGTGGAGTTCGGCGAGGAGACCCAAAATTTCTTTTCTGTTTTTGAAGTTTCCGCAAGCCAGCTCGCCGATGATCATGGGGTGGCAGACGACATCTCCCTTGTGCAGGCGTTCGCGGAGGCTGGGGAGGTCGTCGCGGAAATGCGCCACCCAGACGGAGGTGTCCACAAGCACCATGGTTAAGCTTCCGGGGGTCTTCGCCGCGGAACAGGCCGGAGAGCTTTCTCGGTTCCGCCGAGCCGAGCCAACCGCCGTCCGCTTTCGAGCGCGATGAGCGCTTCAAGGCCCATCCGGACGAGTGCCGTTTTCTCCTCGACCTTGGTCAGAGCCGCGGCTTTTTCCAGAAGCCCCCGGTCAATATTGATCGTCGTTCTCATATGCATAGATATGCACATATAAGGCATCCTTGTCAAGCGGGGCCGCCGTGTGTCCGCAGCGCGGCTTTCCCCGATTTATATGACGATTCGCGATGTCCGGACGTCTCGCATCCCGCCGCCGGATCCTCGGAGGCGGCTTGACGCGAACATTCGCCCGTTGTACGATTCAGCCGGATTCGGCACTTTATCGACGGGAGGATGACGATGACGGACATGACGTTAAAGCGCCTTCTGTCCGGCCAGAATCTGGGCGTTCTGGCGACGATGGGGGATGAGTATCCGTACACCTCGCTCGTGGGCTTTGCGGCGACCGAAGACCTCAAGAGCCTGGTTTTCGCGACCCTGAAGCCGACACGCAAGTATGCCAACCTCAGAAAACATCCGAAGATATCGATCCTCATCAACAGCGGCCGGAACAGTGCCGAGGATTTCCGGGACGCCGCCTCCGTGACCGTTCTCGGGCGCGCTTCGGACGCCGAGGGAGACGAGCGAGACTCGCTGCAGAGGATTTTCCTTTCGAAGTTTCCGTTCCTGGAGGATTTCGTCCGCGATCCGGCCTGCGTCCTCGTCAAGGTCGATGTCGAAAAGTTCATCGTGGTGACCCGATTCCAGGACGTCCGGGAATTCGAACCGTGATTATCAAAAAAAGGCGACGGCGCGGACGGGTGAGCCGTCGCCGCCTGAGATCTTGAGCGGCAGGCACGAGAAAGAGAAATCCTTTCCGATCAGTGAATCGAGGCCGGTCAGATTTTCGATGAGAATGAAGCCCGAGCCCATAAGCGTCTTATGGACGGGAAGAGCCGTCGAGCCCATCTCATCGACCGAAATGGCGTCGACGCCCACGCCTTTGAGCTTGAATCCAGCAAGCCAAACGGCGGCCTCAGCAGATAGAACCGGGAAACCCTCGAAGTATGCCGGCCGCCCCCAGCGCCGGGCCCACCCGGTGTGAAAGAGCGCGAAATCGACGGTGGCGATGCGCGCCTTTTCCTTTTCCAGGTCGGCGATTTCGATCGTTCCCCCAACCCTGTGCGAGACGTCCACAACAAGGCCCGGCCCGATAAAATGCCCGATCTCCAGGTCGTCCAGAGTCGCGACCCCCGGCAGAATGTGTCCGGGGGCGTCGATGTGGGTTCCCGTATGGGAATAGAGGCTGAGGAGCTTTTCTGCGAAGCCGTTCTCCGCGACGGTGTTGGCCTCGACGATGCGCGGCGGCTTTGTGCCCGGGTAAACCGGCATTGATTCGGAAAGGGCGTGGGTCAGGTCGATGACGGTCATGATCACCGCGCATTAAAACGCAATTCCCCCGCGAATGCAACCCGCCGTGCTATCCTTGACAAATGAACTACAACGCATACAATATAATACAATATAGTCAGGAGACATCATATGAACACAGTGATATCGGTCAGGCTTCCCAAGGAATTATCCGAGCAACTGGAAAGCATCGCCCGAGAAACGGAGAGGCCCCGCTCTTTCATCATTCAGAAAGCGCTGGAGTCCTATATCGAGGATTATGCGGATCTGCAGATCGCCCTCGATCGACTCCACGACAAATCCGATCCCATGATTTCCGGAAAAGAGCTGAGGAAATCCCTTGGCTTATAACATCGTTTACAAAAGGTCTGTCCGGCGCGACCTCGGAAAATTATCAAAATCGGAAGCCGGCCGCATCCTCGACCAAATCGAGAGTGAACTCTTAAAAAAACCGGAATCTTATCCCGCCCTGAAGGGCCGGTATGCCGGGCTTCGCAAGTTTCGCGTGGGAGATTACCGGGTCATATATGCCATGCTGGGGGAACAGATCCTTATCTTGAGGATCGGACACAGAAAGAATGTTTATAAAGGCGATGTTTCTCAAGTAAAACCTATCAATGAATGAGTTCTCTGGGGAGGTCGGCCATGTCGGGTTATGTTAAAGGGGGGATGATCGCATTTTGTATCGCGGGGCTTTTCGGATGTCATGGAAGCGACCCCATTATGCGGTCTTTCGAAAACGGCACGGAAATCATTGAAAATCCCGTGCGATCTCCGATGGATGCTTCGCCCATCCTGACTCCCTACATGGAGATCTCCCAGCAGAGAGCCGATCTTGTTCAATACGGCATGAGATCCATGGGGGAGTTCGTTGTCGATGACGAGGGAAACATCTATGTCGTTGGATATAAGAATGAGAGAGACCACTTCTACAAGCTTGACGCTTCCGGCGAATTCGTTTTGTCTTTCGGTGCAAGCGGACAGGGCCCGGGAGAACTGGAGATGCCGCTGAGGCCGACGGTATACAAGACCCGAATCTATGTGACGGTCCGAAAGAACAAGCTTGTCGTTTACGGAACCGATGGCAAATTCATTGAAGAGCGAAGACTTCCCTTTGGCGTGGACACGGCGGAGCCTCTCCCGGAAGGCCGCTTTCTGCTCTACGGTTTCGATTCGAGCGCTCAGCCGGAACCGGATAATTCTCATTATGCTCTTTTCATCACCGATTCGGATTTCAATGAGATCAAGCGGTTGGATACCAATAAGTGGTATTTTGGCGGGGACAAATATCCGCCGTTCTTCATGTGGAGCATCACGAAAGACCGCATCTTCGTCGTCAACGAGGAGCGGAACTATGAAATCCGGGTTTTCGATTTTTCAGGAAACCTTGTGCAAAAGATAAGAAAGGCCTTCCTTCCCCAGGAAGCGGATTCCGTCGTTCGAGAAGGAATCCTGGGGCCGCAACATTCGGACCCATCGCTTCATAAAGGCTATATTCCGTCTCCTCTGCCGTGCATGAAGTTCTTTATCGCCGACGAAGAGGGACGACTGCTTGTCATGACTTACGAACGCGGCCGGGGCGCGAAGAGCTTTATCTACGATGTTTTTGATTCCAACGGAGACTTGATCGGGCACATGGATCTCGATCTGGAATGGGCCGGCCGATACTTCGGCCCCCAAATATTCGTCATGAAAAACGGCTTGTTTTATCGCTACGATACGGATGACGAAGGCTATAATATTTTGAAAATCGACAAAATCCGATGGCCGGGCGACGGACCGCCTTCGCCTTCGTCATCATAAAAAGGCTATAATTGTCGTCGGCTGATTATGAAGGAGGAAACCCCATGAGCAAGTCCAATCCCGATGAGTGCTGTCCGAAATGCGCGAAGAAGTACGGCAAGAACTATGTGGCCATCCTGGCGCAGATCTGATACGCAGAAAAGCATCTTCAGATTCGCCGCCGTTAGCGCTTCGGCGCTCATCCTCCTTCTCTCCGGATGGACCTGCCGCGGCCGAGGCGGTCATGCGCATCCTCGACCGCTATGGCGATGACATTCTGAATTTACAATAAAGCCCCCGCGTCTGCGACTAAACGGATAGAACGGCTGGACAAAAAAGGGGCGAAACCTGATTCGTGCGAATAATCCGATTATTTTATAAAGGAGGCCTATCATGCCGAGAATCGGAGAAAGGATGCCGGGTTTCAACATTTCGCACTTAGTCGGGCCCGTGGCCGATCCCGGACCCGATGTGCTGCTGGACAAAGTCGGCCTGGTCAGGATCAAGCTCGAAATGCTGAATCAGAACATCATCGATCTGAAAAACCAGATCAAGATTGCCGAGATCTACCGCGATATGCTCAAGGCGCAGTACAAGCTCAAGTAATCCGAGCGTCCGGCGCAAATCCAGGAACCGGGACGATTCCCCGATGTTGAAGTCCGGCCGAGGCGTTGTTCTGATCGGCTTTGAAGATCAGGAAAACCTGGGGTTGCGCGGGATTGCAGCGCATCTCCAAAAACACGGTATCGGCGCCGCCGTGGTGCCCTTTAATCTGCCGAAGACCCGGATTCTCTCTGAAATCCGGAAGGCCAAACCCGCAATCGTCGGATTCTCCCTTATCTTCCAGCGCTTTTTCTTCGATTTCAGAGATCTCATCGCCTACCTAAGAGACAAGGGCATCTCGGCTCATTTCACCATGGGCGGTCACTTCCCCAGCATGGACTATCGGGAAACCCTCGAGAATATTCCCGGACTGGATTCGGTCGTTCGTTTCGAAGGCGAGGAGACGCTGGTTGAGTTATGCCGGAAAATCGCTGAACCGGATGAATGGGCCGCGATCCGGGGACTCGCGTTTCGCCGGAACGGCCGGCTAGAGGTCAACCCCCCGCGCCCGCTCATCGCCGACCTCGATTCTCTACCCTTACCTCTCCGAGACAAAAAAATGGCATCGCATCGCGGCCTCGGCGTCCGTTCGATCCTGGCGAGCCGGGGATGTTACCACAACTGCAGCTTCTGCAGCATTCATCAGTTCTACAGGGAGCCGCCAGGTCCTCTGCGTCGGACCCGTTCCCCCTCCCATGTTGTCCGGGAAATGGAAGCGTTGTTTCACGATTGCCATGCGCGTGTCTTCATCTTTCAGGATGACGACTGGTTCATGAAAGGCCGTGCCCATGCAGCCTGGATCGAGGATTTTATCGGCGCCCTTGAGAGGTCTTCCATCCGGGAACAGGTGGCGTGGCGCATATCCTGCCGGATCGACGATCTCCGGGCGGATCTCCTCGGAAAGATGAAGGATGCCGGGTTGCTGTGCGTTTACCTCGGCATCGAATCCGGAAATGACCGGGGATTGCAGGTTTTCAACAAACATTTCACCGTGGATGATGTTCACCGCGCGATCGAACTTCTTCGTCATGTCGGCATGCCGTTCGAGTTCGGCTTCATGATCTTCGATCCGGAAAGCACGTTCAAGACCGTTCTCGAGAACATCCGGTTTCTAGAGCGAATCACGGAAGACGGCCGGACGATCGCCGGATTCAGCAAGATGGTTCCCTACGCCGGCACGGCCATCGCCGCGAAACTGAAGGAGGAGGGCCGCCTGAAAGGGACGATCGCATCGCCCGACTATGGTTTTCGTGATCCCCGCCTGGATGCGCTGCAGCTTATCGCGTCGCGGACTTTCAATTACCGCAATTTCGACCGCGAAGGTCTTGTCGAGCGGCTTCGCCTGGCCAAGTTCGACGTCCTGATTCTCAGGAAGTTCTTCCCGAATCGCCAAGATGCTGAGGTTTACGGTGCTGAAGTCGGGAATCTGATCCGGCGGAGCAACGCCGCGGCTCTGGAATGTTTTTCCCTGATGGCCGAGTTCATGAAGACCCGGACTGAAGACGAAATCTATGCCCTTTGGCCTTTCCTGGAAACCCTTCGGCAGGAAGAGCATGAAACCGAAGACCGAATTGCTTCGCAGCTGGATCGGCTGGAATCCTCTTTTCGGGACGCCGGAGATCCGGCTAGAATCAATTTTGAATAGGAGGCGGCATCATGGACTCACTTGAAATCGGCCGATGGGTGATGATCGTATTGGGGGCTGCGGTGATTGTCAGCGTGATTGTTTCGGGGGCCCATCGCAACCGGAATCCCGTCGCCATGTTGCTTTTTGGAGTCCTTTTGCTGGGCATCGGCACCTTCGGGATGGAATTCATGCCGAGGTACTCCGAATGGCTGAAAGTGATCAAGGCCATGGTCGATTCCCCGAGCATCGAAACCTATCAGGTCTTTTTCGACAAAGTCGCCGAAGAGAAGCTTCCGTCCGAGGTCGCGGACATCGGCATCAACTTCGTCGTCAACCATCAGGTCGACGGCATGGAGTTCATTCTCGCCCGGGCCATCGCCGAAACCCCGCCGGAATCTCAAGGCCGAAGAGATCTTGAGCGGACACTCGAGGCCTTAAGAGGACGCCAGGCGGCGGTGGATCAGCTGCTGCAGGCGGCGCCGAGTCCGGAGACGGCGCGGGAATTCGATTCGTCGATGCGAGAGTTGCTCTACCGGAGCATGCGACTTGTTCCCCCGCACAAACTTCAGGAGTTCGGGATCGATCCGGCCGCGATCAATCAATACAAACCGCCGCCCAAAAAAAGACCCCAATAGGATTGTTCAAGCGTCCTTTATTCTTTTCTTGAACCCCCGCCCTGATTGGCCGATAATATCCCCGATGGACGACCTCATCGCCAAGCTCCGGGCCTTCGCCGCCGAAAGGGACTGGGACCAGTTTCACTCTCCAAAAAATCTGGCGATGGCACTTGCCGTCGAAGCCGCCGAACTCCTCGAACACTTTCAATGGCTGACCGAGGAGGAAAGCCGCACCCTCGACCCCGAAAGGTTGGCGAAGGTCCGCGAGGAAATCGGCGATGTCCAGCTTTACCTGGCCCGGCTGGCCGACAAGCTCGGCCTGTCTCCGATCGACGCCGCCCGCGACAAGCTCGAAATCAACCGCCGCAAGTATCCCCCGGAGAAGGCCCGGGGCAATGCCGTCAAATCGACCGATTTCGAAAAGTAAGTTTTTCGGCTGGATGAAGCCGTCTTCTCTCGTAATTCCTGTTGTTGCAAGGGAAGGGAATTTCAGGATACACTGATTTTGGTCGAGACAGAGGAAACCAAGATGACCATCGATATTCTTCGCATGAAACGCGACGATGTGCTTGCCATAGCTCAAAAACATGGCGTGACGTCGATTAAGGTGTTTGGTTCGGCCGTCCGGGGAGAGGATTCAGCGGACAGCGACATTGATCTGCTCGTTACCACGGGTCCTGAAGTCAGTCCTTGGTTCCCGGCCGGACTGATCCTCGACCTTGAGCAACTTCTTGACCGGCGTGTCGATATCGTTACGGAATCAGGAGTCAACGCGAATATTCGAGATCATGTCTTCTCCGAGGCGGTTGCATTGTGAAACGCGACAGCACCTATCTGCGATATATCCTCGAAACAATCACCCGTATCGAATATGCTGTCAGCGGGGGCAAAGACCTCTTCATCAAATCAACGGTGCATCAGGATGCCGTCCTCCGCAATCTTCATACGATGACCGAGACAACGCAGCGCCTATCCGCGGCGCTGAAGTCGTCGTATCCAAAGGTCGAGTGGGCCTCTTTAGCGGCTTTTCGCAACGTTCTCGTGCATAACTACCTGGGCCTTGATATTGAGTTGATCTGGCAAGTCGCGACGACTGATGTCCCAAGTTTCAAGAAACAGGTCGAACGAATGCTCGATAACATCAACGAGACATAGCTGCCAAGCCGATCGAGCAGCCGGCCCGTCTCTTTGGGGTCGCTTAGCGATCGATTCAAAGAAAACCGACAAGCCCGATCTCGCCTATTTTAATCAAGAACGGGTCGGTTGAAGGTCAGTCCGTCAAAAAAAAACAGGAAAGGGTTGACAGGTGGCATCGCAAAGCCTGAGACTTCCTGATGAATTGAATAAAAGGCTTTCCGCCCTGGCTCTAAAAACGCGGAGGACGAAAAGCTCCTTTATCCTGGAATTGCTGGAAAATTCGCTGGAAGATCTTGAGGACGGCTATATCGCCCACAGAAAAGATGTCTATCGAAGATAGCCTGATCGATCCGCCATGTGCTCGGGCAGCAGAAAGTGGCCTTGACGTTGTGACGTCATAGCATTAAAATGCCTAAGGAGGCGGAATATGACTGAAACTTCGAAACGTTCCACAATTTACTTTGAGCCCGAACTTCATCATGCCCTGCGTATCAAGGCCGCCCATACGCGACAAACGCTTTCAGATATTGTCAACGATGCCGTGCGTCAAGCTCTTCGGGAGGATCAAGAGGATTTGGCTGCATTTGAAGAACGTGCCCATGAGCCGCTGATTTCGTACGAGGAGCTTTTGAAGAATCTGAAGGCCCATGGGAAGATATAAACTTGCCTTCAGGAACTCTGTGGCCGGAGATCTTCGGGCGCTCCCTAAAAAAGATGTGACGCGCATTCTGAAAAGAATCGAAAAAATTGCAGAGAATCCTCGAGGCCGGGGTTGCCAAAAACTCACGGAACAGGAGCTCTACCGTGTGCGGCAGGGCGATTATCGCATCATCTATGAGATCAAGGATGATGCCCTTATCGTCGTTGTCGTTAAAGTCGGACATCGCCGGGATGTTTACCTGATCTATTCACGAGTCGAGGCGGCTGCAGATGCAAGGCGCCAAGATCGACCTGCTGACGGAAAACCCGAAGGTGTCGTTTTGCGCCGTCGGCAGAACCGAGGTCCAGCCCGCACAGTTCGCGACGAAGTATGAGAGCGTGATCGCCAGAAGTACTCACCCGGCCACATGAAGGAAGGGCTGGAGTACATTGCCAGGGAGATCGACCGGACGAAGGTCTTCCGAATTCGCATCGAATCCATTACCGGCAAAGCCCGTTTGTGAGTTTTGACGACAATGATGCCTAAGTCTTCGGCCTGATCCGCGCTGCGCCGCACCAGCCCCCTACGAGACGATGATGATGGCCTCGCCGGCGACGGCGTCGAACTTGCACACCTCGTAACACGAGCGGCACTTGATGCACTTGCTCTGGTCGAGGTTGTGCGGCTTGGACCGCGGTCCGGTGATGGCCGCCGTCGGGCAGACCTTGACGCACATCATGCAGCCCGTGCAGCGGTCGGGGATGATGCGGAAGGTGATGAGGTCGCGGCAGACGGCCGCCGGGCAGCGCTTGTCCACGACGTGGGCGATGAACTCCGACCGGAAATACCGGAGGGCCGTGAGCGCGGGGATGGGCGCCGTCTTTCCCAGCCCGCAGAGCGAACTCGCCCGGACGATGTTCCCCAGCTTTTCCAGCCGGTCGAGGTCGGCCTCGACGGCCTTCCCCTGGGCGATCTTGTCGAGCAGTCCCACCATGTGGCGCGTTCCGACCCGGCAGGCCACGCACTTGCCGCACGACTCGCTCTGAACGAAGGCCAGGAAAGTTCGGGCGGCGTCGACCAGGCAGGCGTCGTCGTCCATGACCATGATTCCGCTCGATCCCATGATGGACCCGGCCTCCTCGAGGGCGTCGAAGTCGAGGGGGATTTCGATCTTGCTCCCGGGCAGGAAGCCTCCCGACGGACCGCCCGTCTGCACGGCCTTGAGTCCCTTCTTTCCGGGGATGCCACCGCCGATTTCGTAGATCAGGGTCGAAAGGGGCGTTCCCAGCGGCACCTCGGCGATCCCGGCGTTGGCCACCTTCCCCGTCAGGGCGAAGACCGTCGTCCCCGGGCTTGCGCCGTTGCCGTTCCCCGAGGCCGCGAATTTTTCGGCCCCCTCGGCGATGATCGTCGGGACACAGGCCAGCGTCTTGACATTGTCGATCACGGTCGGCTTGCCCCAGAGCCCCTTTTCCGCGGGATAGGGTGGCCGCGGCCGGGGCATGTTCCTCGAACCCTCGAGCGAGCTCAGAAGGGCCGTCTCCTCCCCCGAGACGAACGTCCCGCCGCCCTCGAAGATCTCGACGTCGAAATCGAATTTCGAGCCGAAGATGCCCTTGCCGAGATAGCCTTTTTTGGCGGCCTGTTCGAGGGCGACGCCCGCCCGACGCGCGGCCAGCGAATACTCCGCCCGGCAGTAGATATAACCCTGGGCCGCGCCCACGGCATAGCCGAGAAGAGCCAGCCCCTCGATCACCGTATGCGGGTCGGCCTCGAGAAGGCTCCGGTCCATGAAGGCCCCCGGGGCGCTTTCGTTGGCGTTGGCGATCACGTACTTTTCGCCGCCCGGCTGCCGCCTGCAGACGTCCCACTTGATCCAGGTCGGAAAACCGGCCCCGCCCCGGCCCCGCAACCCGGCGCGCTTGATCTTGTCGACGATCTTCTCCGGCGACATCGACGATACGGCCTTCCGCAGCGCACCGTAACCGCCCCGCTCCTCGTAATCCTCGATTCGTTCGGGATTAACGAGGCCGCAGTTCCGAAGAATGATCCGTCTCTGCTTCTTGTAGAAGACGATGTCCTCGTAGCGCGGGACGACCTCCTTCGTCACCGGGTGTTTGAAGAACAGACGCTCGACGGGACGGCCTCCATCTGAAAGGCTTGCCGCAATATCATCGGCATCGCCCGGATTGACCCGGCAGTAGAGGATACCCTTGGGCTCGACGGAGACGATCGGCCCGACCTGGCAGAAGCCGTGGCATCCGGTGAAACCGACCTCGACCTTGTCGCCGAGCCCGCGCGCGGCAACGGCCTTTTCCAGGGCCTCGCGGATGGCCGCGGATTTCAGGGACAGGCAGGTCGTGCTTTCGCAAACCAGGATGCGGGTTTTTGGCTGTGATGCTGTCTTTTTCTTTGCCCCGATCTTCGTCAGGACTTCTTTTTTTTGGCGAGCCGTTATTCTTGCGCTTGCCTCTTTCTTTTGTCTGACTTCAGTTTTCCGAGCTGCCGTGCCCTTTGGCTGGGTTTTGGCGATTGGCTTAGATTCTGTCCTTTTTCGGCTTTTGGTCTTAACCTGAATGCCGGTCTTCAACTTTGCCGCCCTAGGCTGTGTTTCGAGTTTCGATCGCGTCTCAGGTTTCTTTGTGACTGTTTTCTTCCTCTGCGGGCTCATGACTCCTCCTCGACGGGCGCAAGCGTGTCCACGAGCTTCATGAAGGTCACCCGGTTCATGCGCCCGTGGATCTCGCTGTTGACAACGACGACGGGCGCCATGGCGCAGCAGCCCAGACATCCCACGCCCTCCAGGCTGATCCGGCCGTCGGGCGCGGTCTGTCCGTCTCCGAGGTTCCGCTCGATCTTCATGCCCTCCATGAAGTTCGGCGCGCCGCTCAGGTGGCAGGCGTTCCCCAGACAGACCTGGACGTGGTATTTCCCGGGCGGCGTGAAGCGGAACTGCGGGTAGAACGAAGCCACGCCGTAGATCTCGTTTTCCGACATCCTGAGCTTTCGGGCCAAACCGGCGACCGCCTCCTCCGACAGAAATCCCTCGGCCTCGTGGGTTTTTTTCAGCAGGGGCAGAAGGCTCCTCCGCCTGTCACGGATGTCCATGCGGCTGAAATGGGACGTTGAACCCGCCATGTCAGTCTCCTCTCGCTGTTTTCTTGTAGATCGTCCTCAGGACATCGATCCGGTCGCGCGACAGAAACACGCACTCCACCGTCTCGGCCCGGTCGAGCGAGACGTCCTCGGCATGGTTCCTGCAGGACGGCGCGCCGCACAGTCCGCAGTTCAAACCCGGCAGGGTCTTCATCATCGCGTCCGCCCGCTTTTTCCGGGCCACCCGGTCGCGCAGGTCGATGTCCCGGCCTTCGACATTCCGGGGCAGAATGGGCGCCCTCAGCGAAAAATCCTCCTCGGAGAGCCGCCGGGCGATCTCGTCCCCCATCGCCTGCGACGGAAGCGACAGGCCCGAAATCAAGCGAAGGTTCCGGGTGCGGGCGACATACAGGTTCTCGACGGTCAGGTTGCCGCCGATGCAGGCGCCCTGGCAGGCGTGGCACTCCAGGAAGTCGATGTTCCGGATCTTACCCTTCTCGATGTCGTTGAAGACCTTGATGATGTCCGAAAGACCCAGGAGGGGAAGATAATGCTCCTGGGACAGGCTGGGGAACTCGCCCTCCGGCGCGCCCCAGTGAAACCACTCGGACGAGCCGTTCCCGTTCCCCGCCGGATCGTCCTCGGCCGGGCCGCGTCGCAGGATGGACAGAAGATCGTTGTATATCTCGGAGATGCCCACGGAGCCGTCCAACGAGCTTCCTCCACCCTCGGCCGGTTGAAGGATGGAGATCGTTTTCGCCTGGCAAGGAGCGATGTAGACGGCGGCGATTTCCGAGGGTTCGAGGCCCAGCTTTTTCGAATAACGGCGTTTCAGTTCGCGGGCGGCGGTCTCGCGCGGCGCGTCGACCCGGATGAGCTGATTGACCAGGGTGGGATAGGCGACCTGGACCAGGCGGACGACGACCGGGCAGGAGTTGGAGATGAGCGGGAACGGTCCGGACCAGTTCTTGACATACTTGCGGATGGCCAGGTCGATGAGCTCGATGTCGACGGCGTATTCCCAAACGGCGTCGAATCCGAGCTCGCGAAGCGCCCGGTTGACCTGGGCCGGCGCGTGCTTCAGGGGAAATTGCGTGTACAGGGCCGGCGTGACGACGGCGACCTTGTATTTGAACTTGTCGAGCTCGGCGAAGCCGACGGTCGCCGCCGCGATAGCCCCCGTCGAGCAGGCTGCAAGACACGACCCGCAGTCGATGCAGAGCTGGGGAATGACCGACGCCCGGCCCTTTTTCACCCGGATCGCCCGGGTTGGGCAGGCCCGCATGCAGGCCATGCAGCCGTGGCACTTTTCGGCCTCGATCCGAAAACCGTGCGTCAGCTCATTCATGGCCCTTTTAGCTCATCCATGTGTGTTGAGGCGGATCCGGGCGTAAACGGACGTCCCCTTTCCGACCTCGGTTTCGACCCGCAGGTCGTCGGCGTTCTTTTCCATGTTCGGAAGGCCCATGCCGAACCCGAAGCCGAGTTCCCGCATCTCGTCCGAGGCCGTCGTGAATCCTTCCTGGAAGGCCAGTTCCAGGTCGGCGATGCCCGGCCCCTCGTCGCAGATGTCGAGCTTCACCTCCTCCTCGGTGAGGACGAAGGTCAGCGTCCCCTTGTCCGCGTACATGACGACGTTCATTTCAGCCTCGAAGGCGATGACCACGGACCGCCGGATGCTTTCCGCGGGGATCCCGAGGTCGAGAAGCGTGACCTTGATCTCGCTCGAGATCTCTCCGGCCTTGTCAAAATCCCGGCCCTGGATCTCGAACGTCTCGCGCAGCAGTTCGGCGCCGGTCATGAAACCCCTTTGAGCCCCTTTCCGGACAGCACGGCGCAGATGTCGAACATGACCATGCGGGTCGCCAGGATGGGGATTTTCTTGGCCCGGGCGTATTCGAGGACCCGGGCGTCGGGCCGCTTCCCCCGGCAGTAGACGACGGCGCTGCAGCCGGCCAGATCGGCCGTGCGGACGGACTGGATGTTCGTGAGCCCCGTGACCATGAGCTCCTTCGATTTGGCAAAGGCCAGGATCTCGCTCATGCCGTCCGAGGCCACGACCGTCCGGACGTCGATCGACAGATCATCCTCCCCGACGAGAACTTCGCATTCGAGGACGTCGCGGACTTCGGAGAGTTTCATGTCACTCCTGTCCCGTCAAGTACTTGTGAATCGAGGCGGCGGCGATCCGGGCGTCGCCCATGGCGCTGATGACCGTGGCCGCGCCCCGGACGATGTCGCCGCCCGCCCAGACCCGGGCCTTGGTCGTCTTAGCCGTGGCTTCGTCGGTCACGATCCCGCCCTTGCGGCTGATTTCGAGGCCGGGCGTGGTCATGGGGATCAGCGGGTTCGGGCTGTTTCCGATGGCGATGACCACGGCGTCGGTCGGCATGAGGAAGTTCGACCCCTCGATCGGCATCGGGCGCCGCCGCCCCGAATCGTCGGGCTCTCCCAGGGCCATCTCCAGACACTCCATTTCCTTGAGCCAGCCGTGCTCGTCGCCGATCAGCCGGATGGGCAGGGTCAGAAGGTTGAAGATCACGCCCTCCTCCTCGGCGTTTTCGACCTCCTCCTCGCGGGCCGGAAGCTCGTGCCGCCCCCGCCGGTAGACGAGGTGCACTTCGTCGGCGCCCAGCCGCACGGCCGTCCGGGCGGAGTCCATGGCCACATTGCCGCCGCCGACCACCGCGACCTTGGACGGCTGCTTGATGGGTGTGTCGTATTCGGGGAAGCGAAAGCCCTTCATCAGGTTGACGCGCGTCAGGTATTCGTTGGCCGAATAGACGCCGTTCAGGTTTTCGCCCGGGATCTCCATGAACCAGGGCAGCCCCGCCCCCGAGCCGACGAACAGGGCGTCGTACTCCTCGAGAAGCTGGTCGACCGTCCGGGTCGTGCCGACGATGAAGTCCAGATGGATCTTTGCCCCCAGCCGCCGGACGTATTCCACCTCGCGCCCGACGATTGTGTTGGGAAGCCGGAACTCCGGAATTCCGTAGGTGAGGACACCGCCGCAATCGTGAAGCGCCTCGAAAATCGTCACCTCATGACCGAGAACGAGAAGGTCGTTGGCTACGGTGAGTCCGGCCGGCCCGGCCCCGACGACGGCCACCTTCTTCCCGGTCTTCGGGGCCATCTCGGGCATCTCGAGTTTTCCCGAGGCCGCCTCCCAGTCGGCAAGGAACCGTTCGAGCCGCCCGATGGAGACGGGCTCGCCCTTCTTGCCGATGACGCAGAGCTTCTCGCACTGCTCCTCCTGGGGGCAGACGCGGCCGCAGATGGCCGGAAGGGCGTTCGTCTCCTTGAGCTTGCGGATGCCCGCCGCGAAGTCGCGCGCGACGATGGCGCGGATGAAGCCGGGAATGTCGATCCCGACGGGGCAGCCGTCCCGGCAGAACGGCTTCTTGCAGTCCAGGCAGCGCCGGGCCTCCTCGACGGCCGTGTCGGGGGGATATCCGAAGGCCACCTCCTCGAAGTTCTTTCTCCGCTCCAGGTGATCCTGCTTCGGCATGGGCCGCCGCTTCAGGTCCAGGGTCTTCTTGGCCGGTTTTTCGTCATTCACGCTCGAAACCCTCCTCAAAAATGCGTGGCGCTGCTGCTCCGGCGGAGCGGGTCGATCTCCTCCGGACTGTAGCTCTTGCGCCGGGCCAGAAATTCCGCCCAGTCGATCTCATGCCCGTCGAAGTCGGGGCCGTCGACACAGGCGAACTTCATCTTGCCGCCGACCGAAAGCCGGCAGACGCCGCACATCCCCGTGCCGTCGATCATGATCGGGTTCATGTTGACGATCGTCTTCCAGCCCAGCGGCTTCGTCAGTTCGGAGGTCCGCATCAGGAGAAACGTGCAGCCGTTGACGATGACGAGATCGGGCTTGACCCCGGCCTCCTCCATCATGGCCGGCATCTTGTCGATATGGCCCTTGCGGCCCGCCGTTCCGTCACGGGTAACGACGAAGACACCGTCCGAAACCCGCCCCAGCTTTTCCTCCCAGTAGACGAGATAGGAGGAGCGGGCCTCGATGAAGGTGTAGACCTTGTTGCCCGCGGCCTTGAGCGCCCGGGCGACGGGATGGATCGAGCCGATACCGTAACAGCCCCCGACGCAGAGCGCGGTCCCGACTTTCTCGATCGGGGTCGCCTTGCCCAGCGGCCCGGCGTAGGTGGGGATTTTTCGGCCGGGTTTCAGGCGGGCCAGCTTGGCCGTCGACGCCCCGACCTGCATGAAGATCGAGGTCACGGTCCCGGCTTTCGCGTCCCAGTCGGCGACCGAAAGCGGGATGCGCTCGCCCATCTCGTCGGGCCGGACGATGACGAACTGGCCGGGCCGGATGGAGGCGGCCACGGCCGGGGCCCGGACGGTGAGCTCGTGGTGGTTGGGGACGATCATCCGCCGCTCGATCACTTCGTACATGTCATGTCTCCTTCCCGGCGCGGGCGACGTCGACCCGGACCGGATTGGCCGAAAGCCCGAAAAGCGGCCGGAGGGCCCGCCTGTGATCCAACCCGCCGAAAACGACGGGCCGCGTGACGTAGACCGCGCCCTCCGGGCATTCCGCATCCTCGACGGCAGGGCCGGAGACGGGCGCATCAAGGCTTTTGCAAGTGATGCAAATATCGCCGCCGTTTTCGACTCCCAGGCGATCGATGTCCGCCGGATTCATCCGGAATCCCTCCTCGAGCCCGAGTTCGGAAAGCCCGCCGGCTTTCGAGACGAGGTCGATCCCGCGGTGGCGGTAGCCGCCCGGCTTTGCGATGAGGGCGAAGGCGCCCTTCACAGCCGGCCCTCCGTTTTCCGCGGCCTCCGGCGCCCATGCGGACGGGGCCGCCATGCGCCGCGGCCTCCGGTTGGCTCCGGGCGGAAAGCCCGGGACATCCCTGCGGATGTCCTTGAAGACGTCGGCCGGCGTCTTGTAGCTCATCGTGTGACGGTCGAGCGATGCGGCCAGGTCGGAGAAGATCCGCCAGTCCGGCCGCATGAACCCGGTCATGGCCCCTTCCGGCGGATTTTCGACCTGGACGACCTCCTGCACCCGGCCCTCCAGGTTGACGAGGCTTCCCCCGGCTTCGGCGAACGAGGAGGCGGGTAGAAAGACGTCGAATTCGAACGGGGGAAGATAGGTGTCCTGGACGATCAGAAAATCGCAGTCCGGGCGGTCGAAAAACGGGATGTCGCCCACGAGATACAAGACCTTGGGCCGCACCTTTCCGGAGACCAGAACCGTGAAGCGGAAGTTTCCGTCCGCTCGCGCGGCGCCTTCCGGCCCGGTTTCGGGAAAAACACCGAGTTCGAGTGCGCCCCGGCTGTTGGCCCCGAAATAGAGCGGGATGAAGTTCGTCTCCGCCCTTCCGGAAAGCGTCTTTACGGCCGCGTCCAGGTCCGAGAGGTCGCCGTAGTGGAAAAGCTGGGGCCCGAGGATCACGGTGAGGCGCTTTCCGGACTTGAGGATGGAGACCGCCTGTTCGAGGTCGGCGACTTCGACCGACGCCGCATCGGCCGCGGCCTTGAGCCCTGGCCTTTTCCCGGTGAGCGCTTCGGCGACGGCCTTGAGGAGCGTGCCCTCACGTCCCGGGGACGGGCGCAGCCAGTCGTCCGTGTAGCGGGCCAGATTGCTGTCCCGGGGATCGACGGTCACGAGCCGGGCCCCGGCGTCGATCGCCTGGCGGATCTTGGTCCCGACGACGGAGAAGTCGAAGCGGCTGTCGAGCCCGGCGGCCAGGATGACGTCGGAGCGGGCGATGTCCTTGAGGGAGATCGGCAGGGAAAAGAGCCCCGCCCAGAAGCCCGGCCCTCCGGCGAGTTCCGCCCGGGCCGTCGAGTCGATGTTCGCGCTTCCGATGACCTCCCGTGTGAATTTTTGCGCCGCATAGAGGCTTTCGTTCGTGAGGTCGGGCGATGCGAGCATGGCGAAATCGCCGGGGTCGAGGCCGCGGAGTTCCCCCGCGACCCGCGAGATCGCCTCGTCCCAGGACACCTCGCGGACGAATTCGCCCTTCTTGAGAAGGGGCTTCCGGCTCCGCGAGAAATGGTGGGTCGCCTCCGGCAGGCAGAAGCGGCCCTTGAGGCAGAGCTGTCCGTCATTGACCTCGGGGTCGGCGTGGGCCTTGACCCGGGTCAGGCGGCCGCCCTTGTGGCGGAGTTCGATGCGGCAGCCGATGGCGCAGACGGGGCATGTCGAGATGTGGGCGCCGTCGGGCTTGCCCTCCCACTTGGAGGCCTTGTCGGCCAGGGCGCCCGTCGGGCAGACGTCGACGCAGGCGCCGCAGAACTCGCAGCCGGCCTCGCGGTGGCTGCGGCCGAAGGCCGGGCCGATCTTGGTCTTCGAGCCGCGGTGGGTGAAGGCCAGGATGTTGCTGCCGCGGACCTCGGCGCACATCCGGACGCAGCGGCCGCAGAGGATGCAGACGTTGTAGTCGCGGTCGTAGAAGGGGTCGTCGTGTTCGGGCTCGAAGCCGTGGTAGAGGATGGGATAGTCGATCTCCGGCATGCCGATCCGGCCGATTGCGTCCTGGAGCTCGCATTGGTCGTCGTTGGGGCAGAAGCGGCAGCCCGTCGTCACGCCGGCCTTGCGGATGGTCGTCTGGTAGCCGCGGCAGGCGGCGCTCTCGTCGCAGATGAGGCAGCTCGAGGGGTGCTCGCTGAGGATGAGCTTGAGCATCTCCCGGCGGTTTTCCCGGAGGGCCGGCGATTCCGTCCGGACCTTCATGCCTTCCGCGGCCGGGGTGCTGCAGGAGAGAGGGAAGCCGGGCAGGCCCTCGATCTCCACCATGCACAGCCGGCATCCGCCGAACGGCGAGAGGTCCTTGTGGGAGCAGAGCGAGGAAATGGAGACGCCGTTGATCTCGGCCGCCCGGAGGACGGTTGCGCCCTCGGGGAAGGCGGCCGGCCGCCCGTCGAATTCCATGGTCAGGGTGCGTGGCTCGGTGCGGGCCATGGTCGTCCGGCGGTCAGCGGATGCCGAGCTCGTAGAGCTTCTTGGCCAGGGTCCAGGTGTCGTCGGGCGACCCGAAGAGGGCGATCTTGGCCCGGTCGGCCAGGGCCACGACGTCCTCGGGGGGCTTTTTATTGCGGGAATAGACGATGGCGGCGACGTCGACGAGGTTGGCCGCCGCGATGAGGTTCTTGTGGGTCTGGAGGGTGATGAGAAGGTTGCCCTCCTTGATGCCGATGATGTCGCTCACCATGTCGGAGATGTAGACGCCCCGGATGTCCTTGTCGGGGTGCCGGTTGAAGGCCGCAAGTCCGAGTTTTTCGGAAAGTTCGGAGATTTTCATGGCTGATCCTTCCTTTTCTCAGTAGAGTTCGGTCAAGCCGGTGTCCGCGAGGACGATCCCCTGGCAGGTGTCCACGGATTTCCGGAGGCGGCACGGCACGACGAGGATTTTCTTTTCGGGGTCGTCGAGCCCGGCGTTGAAGTATTCGTTGAGGGCCCGGATGCTGTCCTCCGAGACGCATTCGTCGGAGATGTGGGAGGAGTCGGCGCAGAGGGCGACGTAGACCCAGGTTCGGCCGTCGGGGCCGCCCGCTCCGGCCTGGTAGACGCCGCACTCCGGGTCGCACTTCCAGCAGAGCATCAGGGCCATGAGTTCTTTGAGGGCGACCTCCTTTCCGCACAGGCGGCACCTGAGGTCGAACTTTGAGGCCTGGGAGCTTCCCAGGTAGCTCCAGAAATGCGGCCCCTCGTGGTAGTCGTCGATGGGTGGGACGGGCTCCTCGGAGAAGAAGGAGGTGCGGTTCCGGCAGTGGAAACAGCCCTCCGTGACGAGGTATCCGCCGCGGATGTTGACCATGTCCCAATGATGACGGCATGCGGTCGCGGTCATAACGCCTCCGTTCCGAAGCCGGATTAGGATGGGAGGTGCATAGTTCGCACTTTTCCCTTGTGTGCTTTTCCCAGTCTGCGGTTTGGACTATATCAAAGCCAAAAAAAACTTGTCAAGGATTTTTTGTGGACGAATGTTTGGTTGACATGCCGTAGAGTGCCATCTTGTTCAGCAACATTTCCTCTTCTTCTTGACTTGTCCGGCCGACCGAAATGCGAACTGCACACCAAGATAAGGACGCGATGTGACAACGGAAATTTCTGTCGATCCGGCCCCCGATTCCGGTCGATCCGGCCGCTTTCTTGACATTTCTCTTCGGATTGATAAATCTAGGTCTTTGAGGAGAAGCGGCGTGTCACGTGAAGGCAATCCTTCATTCTGGAGTTCGGGCGTCGTGAACGCGGCGCCCTAAACACCGGTTGGGGAGCCTCTCACTACGTGAGCATCGGCGGCGATACGTACAGCGAGGCGATCATTATTATTGTCGCATGGGAGAATGGAAAAGCCTTGATACGTGAGGTTGAGTTTGAGCGGCCATGAATCGGTGAGGGATAAGCTCTTCAACAGAGTCAAGAACGGGCTTGACCGGATAGAGGCGGAAGAGTCCGTACGGGTCTTGTACGCTTGCGAGTCGGGGAGCCGAGCTTGGGGATTCGAGTCGGCGGATAGCGATTACGATGTCCGCTTCATCTATTTGCGGCCCGTGGATTGGTACCTCACGATCCGGAAGAAACGGGATGTCATCGAGAGGCCGCCGGCCGATGGTTTGGACATCTCCGGATGGGACCTCCTCAAAGCCCTTGAAATGCTCCGCAAGTCCAATCCTCCCCTTTTGGAATGGCTTCAGTCGCCCATCGTCTACCGCGAGGTCGGCACCGCCGCTTCCCAACTGCGGGAGTTGATTGCCGAGTATTATGCTCCCATCTCTTGCATGTACCACTACTTGCACATGGCTCAAGGGAATTATCGGCAGTATCTCCAAGGTGACACCGTTTGGGTCAAGAAGTATTTCTATGTTCTTCGTCCTGTTCTGGCGTGCATGTGGATCGAGTCGGGTTATGGAGTGGTTCCCATGGAATTCTCGATTCTTGTCGAGCGTCTCCTCCCGGCCGGTCCTCTTCGAGAAGCGATAGAGGCCTTGGTTGCACGGAAGAAAGCCGGACATGAACTTGACAAAGGCCCAAGAATCCCGGCGATATCGGACTTTTTGGATGACCGGCTTTCCCGAATATCTGCAGCCCGCGAGAGGCCGTCGCGCACGAGAGACACGGAACGGCTGGATTCTCTGTTCGTTGCTCTCCTGCTGGAGACATACGGAAACAGGATCGAATAAGGGCGAAAAAATTCATTCTGCGATGAATCTATTCTTCTTGACTGGCCCGGTCGCCCGAAATATTGTTCATCCATTCCACGCTAAGGACGCGATGTGATAACGGGGGAATACATAAGTCATGAGTGCAACGAAAATTGAATGGACGGAGGCAACTTGGAACCCCGCAACAGGATGCTCAAAAATATCTCCCGGCTGCCTCAACTGCTATGCGGAGCGTATGGCAAAACGCCTTCAAGCGATGGGACAACGCAACTACCGTGACAGATTCGCAGTGCGGACACACCTCCACATGCTGGAGTTGCCATTGAAATGGGCGAAACCCCGCATGGTTTTCGTTAATTCCATGGGCGACTTGTTTCACGAGAGAGTACCGGACAGCTTTATACGCCGTGTCTTCGAGGTCATGGGAAACACGCCTCGACACACTTATCAAATTCTCACCAAGCGAGCTGATCGTTTGAGCAAGGTTGCTTCGAAGCTCCCGTGGCATAGAAATGTGTGGATGGGGGTCACGGTGGAAGACAATGACCGGCTTGGCCGGGTCAGACGGCTCAGAGACATCCCTTCGGAAGTAAAGTTTCTTTCTATTGAGCCTTTGCTCGGCCCTCTGCCGGGCCTTGATCTCGCCGGGATCGATTGGGTTATTGTCGGCGGCGAATCCGGCCCCGGCGCGCGCCCAATGAAGCAAAGCTGGGTCATTGAAATCCGCAACGCCTGCCTACAAAAGAATGTGCCCTTCTTCTTTAAACAATGGGGCGGGAAGAGAAAAAAGACTTCCGGCAGGGTTCTTGAGGGCAGCATCTGGAACCAGATGCCCCAACAATATTCGTCATAGAGCCCTACTCTCCTTGACTTGCCCCGCTCCCCGATATACCATTCATCCACACCAAGATAAGGGCGCGATGTGATAATGGGGGCAAACAGATTATTAAGCACCGTCGCCATCTGCTCCCGCCTACGAATTCCGACGATCTCGGCCACCCTTTCCGAAAAAACCGCTACAAGTGGCCGGCTTCGTCTCGGAATAGGTGGCCGACTTCCCTCGGAATGGGTGGCCGGATTCAGTCGGAATGCCCGGCCGAGTTGCGTCGGAATACTCACCCGCCCTCGTTCCCACTCACTCCCGCGCACTCGCCCTCGCTTCATCCCTCGCCCCCAACCCCAGCCTTACCCCCATCAATTCACGAGAAAACCCCTTGCACTCAGAAAAACTGGGAGTGAAGTGTGAGAGCAACCTTCCCGACCGTTGGAGCAGTAGTGCCGGGCCCTTCTGATGCGGGCGATCTTCGTCTTGTCGAAGTGCTGGGCGCAGGTGCTTTCGGCATTGTGTTTAGAGCCGAAGGAGAAAAGGGAGATATCTATGCAGTAAAGTTCCTACAGGCTGGGCTACTAGCTACGCAATCAGAGCGGCAGACCCTCTTCAATGAGGTGCTGGCGGGCAGCCAAGTTAGCCATCCGAATGTCTTGCAAGTGTTTATGCTCGGTCAGGAAGGTGCGTTTCCGCCGTACGTCGTAACTGAGTTTGCGAATAACGGGACTCTATTCCGCAAAATCGAAGATGCGAGAAATTTGAATCTTCCGTTTACCCTCGAAGTCATTAAACATTGGTGCCTTGACATTGCTGCGGGCATGGAGGCGATCAACTCAAAGGTTTTGCACCGCGATTTGAAACCCGACAACATTCTCTTTGTTGACAATACGCTTAAGATCGCTGACTTCGGTCTAGCAAAACTTGTGGGCGCAGCTACGCGTAGCGTGACTTTCAAGGGTGGCCAGCACGTCCTTTACATGGCTCCTGAGGGTTGGGAAGGAAAGAGCAACACGATCCAACTCGATATGTACTCAGCCGGAATAGTCTTCTTTGAAATCGCTACTCTTAAGTACCCATATACCATTCCAACCACGGGCGAACTTGACCAATTCCGAAGGATGCACGTCCTTAATGCGCCGATGGACGCCCGATCCCTCCGTCCAGACTTGCCACGTCGCTTTGATGAAGTTCTCGCACGCCTACTCGAGAAGCGCCCAGACCGACGGTACGAATCCTGGGCGGCTGTAACTGCTGCGCTTACGGCTGCCTTCGATAGAGAGGCTGCGACACTAGCCGCACCTGTTAGCCCGCTTCTCGAAGAGGCATCAAAACGGCATCACGAGGCTACTGAACGTCGCTTACGGGAGGAAGCTGAAGTCCGGAAGGCCGATGAGGAGGCTGAAATCGATGCCAAACAAGAGGGAGAAATAATTCGACTTATTGAAGACTCGGTCAAACGATTTAATGATTCCACCGAAGGGCCGAAGGCGTCCCTTGTGAGGGAGACGGGCGGATGGCGGATTCATTTTCCATACGCCGCGGCAGCAAAGATCAGTTTCTTTGCTGCATATCCACCGCTCAAGATCCCGCCCTTTGAAGTACGACATATGGCTCTGCTAGAAGACACTAATGGTTGTGGGTTTAATCTTCTGTTGAGACGGCGTGCTGGGGATATTTATGGCGAGTGGGTAGTCTGCCGAGTGCGCACTAACCCGCTCACTGATTCTGCATATCGAAACTGCAAGTATTTCGGCTTGGATTCGAAAAATGCAGAACACATTGAACGGGGGCTTAGGGCCATGCACATCTACATCCCCGAGGTGACACTTGATGTAGATGTAAAAATAGAAGAGTTTCTCAGATCGCTCTATAGGACTTCTATATGAGGCTCTCTCTCAAGTTGCTACCTGGCCGTCCGGATTGGCGACAATATCGGAGATCTCAGGGTTTCCTATACGGATTTTACCGAGATCGTTTATTGGAGAGGTCGGGCCTCGGCGCAATTGATGCCCATCATCTATCATGGCAGTAAACGGGTTGTGGGACACGCGTTGGGATTGAACAACGATACGGATCTGGCTCTGGCGGCCTGGCGGCGGGCCAAGAAAACGATAAGGGCGCTGGCCCGGAAGAGCCAAGATGTCATTGCGCGCCACAATCAGGATAGAGTATCTTGGCCACCGCTAGCTGGCCGAGATCATGGTAAAATCCAAAGCCCGAATTTCCTATTCCGAAAAGGGATGTAAAGAGAACGTCCTTATGGAGTCGTTCAACGGAAGATTCAAAGGAGAGAACCGGAGTTTGTTTTGGATCAAGAGGATCTCGAATCTCTTAAGACGGTTGTTTAAGAACGAATCCGGCATTACAATGATGAGTCCAGACACTCGGTGTTCGGCTATATGGCGCCGATGAAATATATCAAAAAAAGGGTTTAAACTCTCTGAGATGTTAGCACAAATAAGCCCTCAAACTGGTCCAAAAAATAGGGGGCTTATCCGTGCGGAGAGTCTTTGGCGATGCTGAAAACCGAGGGAATAGAGTTTAATGCTGTGTTTGCCCGCTTTGGTGCAGCCGTTCAGTACGCCCAGTTCTTTGAAGTCGCGTTGGGCGACCTTTTGGTAACATTCGCTAAGATTGGAGAGGTCCCGCCTTCTGTTGAAGAAATCGGACGCCTCGATGAGGCACTCCAGAAGAAGACACTTGGGGCCTTGCTTAATCGGCTGGCGTCCAAGGCGTCGTTCAGCGATGATCGTGTGACGACCTTGTGGGCCGAGGCCCTCACTACCCGAAATTTCCTGGCGCATCGATTCTTCATCGAAAGGGAATCCCACTTTGGAGACGAGGCGGGGCGCAGGGGGTTGCTCAATGAACTTACGCGTTATGAACAAATCTTTGCTGCAGCGGCGACCCTTGTCAGGGTGATCAATGATGCGGCCTCGAGGATTATCTCCGGAACACGCGAAGCCCCCGAAGATAGCCAAGTGCTGTTTTCGGTCACGATAGGCAAGCGAAAAGACGAATAGACGTTTCGATGTATTCTAAACTCCCGATGCACCCAATGCTACCAGCGTTGCTCCTAAGCCACAGGCGGCGTGGGTGATCTGCGACGTTGACCCTATAGTAGCTTCCCTTCGAATTCAACCTCTTCTCCTTGACTTACCCAGCCCCTCGATATACCATTCATCCACACCAAGATAAGGGTACGATGTGATAACGGGGGCATACAGAATATTAAACACCGCCGCCATCTGCTCCCTCCTACGAATTCCGGTGATCTCTACCACCCATTCCGAAAAAACCGCGAAAAGTGGCCGGCTTCGCCTCGGAACAGGTGGCCGGCTTCCCTCGGAATGGGTGGCCGGATTCCGTCGGAATGCCCGGCCGAATTGCGTCGGAATACTCACCCACCCTCGTTTCCACTCACTTCCCTGCTCCTGTTCTCGCTTCTTCTCCTGTAGCCACCCTCTCACCCGCCTTCGCCCCATCCTTCGCCCACGCCCTCTCCCCAACCCCCACCCCCGTCCACACACCCACCATTCCACGAGGTAACCCATGCCTAAGAGAAAAATCGCCTCCAACCCGCCCTCTCGCACCTCCCCCCGCATCTCCTCATCTTCCTCCACATCCCCCTCCCGCTCCTCATCCTCCGCAACCGTCGGCTACGAGGCCGAACTCTGGAAAATGGCCGATGCCCTTCGAGGCAGCATGGACGCCGCAGAATACAAGCATGTCGTCCTCGGCCTCCTCTTCCTCAAGTACATCTCCGACGCCTTCGAGGAACAGCATGCCCGGCTCGTCGCCGAACAGGCCGAAGGCGCCGATCCCGAGGACCCCGACGAATACCGGGCGCTTTCGATCTTCTGGGTGCCGCCCGAGGCGCGCTGGGCGCATCTGCAGTCCCGGGCCCGGCAGCCTGAAATCGGCCGCCTCGTCGACGACGCCATGGCTGGCATCGAGCGCGACAACCCGGCGCTCAAGGGCGTTCTGCCCAAGGACTACGCCCGCCCCGCCCTCGACAAGGTGCGCCTCGGCCGCCTCATCGATCTCATCGGCAACATCCGGGTCGGCGACGAGGATTCGCGCGCCAGGGACGTCCTCGGCCGCGTCTATGAGTACTTCCTCTCGCTGTTCGCGAGCGCCGAGGGCAAGAAGGGGGGAGAGTTCTACACCCCGCGCTGCATCGTCAAGCTCCTGGTCGAGATGCTTGAGCCCTACCGCGGCCGTGTCTACGACCCCTGTTGCGGATCCTCCGGCATGTTCGTGCAGTCCGTGGAGTTCATCCGGGCGCACGCGACGGGAAACGGAAACAGGCGCGCGGGCGGCCGGCCGGAGGGCAAGGCCGGGGCCGACATCTCCATCTACGGCCAGGAGTCGAACTACACCACATGGCGCCTCGCCAAGATGAACCTGGCCATCCGCGGCATCGACGGCCGGATAGCCCACGGCGACACCTTCCACGACGACCGCCACCCCGACCTCAAGGCCGACTTCATCCTCGCCAACCCGCCCTTCAACATCTCCGACTGGGGCGGCGACCGCCTGCGCGACGACAAGCGTTGGGTCTACGGCGTTCCGCCCGCCGGAAACGCAAACTTCGCCTGGGTCCAGCACATCATCCACCGCCTTGCGCCCGGCGGCACGGCCGGTTTCGTTCTCGCCAACGGCTCGATGTCGTCCAACCAGTCGGGCGAGGGCGAGATCCGCAGGAAGATCGTCGAGGCCGACCTCGTGGACTGCATGATCGCGCTGCCCGGACAGCTCTTCTATTCGACGCAGATCCCGGCCTGCCTCTGGTTCCTTGCGCGCGACCGCCGGAACGGAAAATTCCGCGACCGGCGCGGCCATGTGCTCTTCGTCGACGCCCGCAAGATGGGCCGCATGGTGGACCGCACCCATCGTGAGCTGACCGATGAGGACATCGCCCGGATTGCGAAAACGTATCATGCCTGGCGTGGAGAGAGCGAGGCGGGCGAATACGCCGATGTCCCCGGCTTCTGCAAGAGCGCGACTCTGGACGAGATCCGCAAGCATGGCCACGTCCTCACCCCAGGCCGCTACGTCGGCGCTGAGGCGCAGAAGGACGACGACGAGCCTTTTGAGGAGAAGATGAAGCGGCTGACGGAGCAGCTTTGTGAACAACAGGCTGAGGCGGCGAAATTGGACACCGCAATTGCGAAAAACTTGAAGGAGCTGGGTTTTGATGGATAAAGCCTGTGCTATCTTTAACGAAACACCCGTTTCGTTTAATAACAGTCGTCCTTATTTAATGGTATTTGAGTAAGGATTCTTGCCATGCAACGCGGCCTTACCGGACATTATGAATTAACATGCAAGTTCATACAGGCTTTAGCTAAACTGGGTATCGTTGGAAATGATTTGCTATTCAATCTGGGGATCTTAAGCTATGACAACTGACAATAAAATGAGTTTGATTAAAAATGCTGTTAATTGCGCAATAGATAAGCTCAAGCTTAACGATGAAGAACTGTTTGATGTCAACATCAATGAGCGCTCTATCTCACATAAGCTTGCTGAGTACCTTCAACAGGAATTCACCGGCTGGAATGTTGATTGTGAGTATAACAGGAAAATGAAAGACCGAAAAACTCTGAACGTAAGCTTCAATGATGTCAAAGACGATGATATTGAAGCAAAGACTGTTTTCCCGGATATCATCGTGCATCGTCGTCAGACTCATAAGAATCTTCTGGTTATAGAAATAAAGAAAAAGGGAATGAGCATTAATAAAGATAAAACCAAGTTGGAAGCCTTCACCGGTCGAGAATATGATTATTGTTTCGGACTGTTGTTGATTCTTAAAAATAATGATTTTAAGCGGCTCTGGTTTACAAAAGGCAAACAGATCAAACGCGTCAGCAAGAAGAATATTGAGGTTCTTGAGCATGGCGGGTGAGTGGAAGACCGTTCCCCTGGGTCAGATTTATGAGTTCAGCTCCGGACTCTCGAAACCCCGCTCTGCGTTCGGATCTGGATACCCATTTTTGTGCTTCAAGGACGTTTTCTACAACTCATCTGTCCCGACACAACTTGCCGAACTTGTTAACTCCACCGAACAAGATCGCACTCGTTGCTCAATCAGGCGCGGGGATGTTTTCGTGACTAGGACCAGTGAGACGATGGAGGAGCTCGGAATGAGCTGCGTCGCTCTTCGTGATGTTCCGAATGCAACCTTCAACGGCTTCACAAAGCGACTCAGGCCGAAGACCCCGGACACCGTCGTCCCAGAGTACGCTCGCTACTATTTCCGCGCTCCTGCTTTTCGTAACGCCGTCACAGCAATGTCGTCCTTGTCTACTAGAGCGAGCCTCAACAACGAGATGCTCGAGCGGTTGTCAATAGTGCTGCCCCCGCCCGAGGAGCAGGAAGCCATCGCTCACATCCTCGGAACGTTGGACGACAAAATCGAGCTGAACCGGCGGATGAAAGAAAGCTTGGAAGCGATGGCGCGTGCGCTTTTCAAATCGTGGTTCGTGGACTTCGATCCCGTCCGCGCAAAGATGGAAGGCCGCTGGCGCAAAGACGAATCGCTCCTTGGTCTTCCCGCTCACCTCTATGATCTTTTCCCTGATCGCCTCGTAGATTCTGTACTTGGTGAGATCCCAGAGGGATGGGAGATTAATTCTGTGGAGAGCTTGAGCCTTAAGGTGGGGATGGGTCCTTTCGGGAGCAATATCAAAGTTTCGACATTTGTCGAGCATGGCATTCCAGTTATCAGTGGCCAGCATTTAAATAACACGATGCTCGAAGATAGAACGTATAACTTCATCACCGCCGAACATGCAAAGAGATTAACCAGTTCCAATGTTATGCGTGGCGACGTTGTCTTCACGCACGCGGGCAACATCGGGCAGGTATCATACATCCCTGACCGATCACGGTACGAGCGATACATCTTGTCTCAACGGCAGTTCTTCCTCCGATGTGAATTGACGAAGATATCGCCGCTCTTGATGACGTACTTCTTTCGCTCCCCACAAGGTCAGCAAACGCTCTTGGCGAATACATCACAGGTGGGGGTGCCCTCTATTGCGCGTCCTGTTAGCTATCTGAAATCGATTCAGCTCATTACCCCACCCAAGGCGGTGTCAGACATGTTTGATGTTATTGTTCGAAAGCTTCATCACCGAATCTCCATTGCTCGAATGGAAGTCGCGGCACTCGCGAAAATCCGGGACACTCTGCTGCCTAAGCTTATCTCCGGTGAATTGCGTGTGAAGGACACAGAGAAGTTAATCTCAAATGTAACGCTCGGTCTTAGCGAGGGGGAGAAATGACAACTCAGTTGTTCACCGAGAAAGATCGCTTTGAGATAGGAGGCGAAAGGGTAATCGCTTTTACAGAGGCAACCGCAGATACTCGTGGTGCCGATGCTGTTCCGGCCCCCAAGAAAAGCGAATCGGAGTCATTAGATGACCTCTGCGTTCGCATTGGCACGTTGCTAAAGACAGAGAATGTCTCGTTTTTGCTAGGCGCCGGGGCTTCCGTGAATTGCGGCGGGCTCCTTATCGGCTCCGTTCCGCTTCCCATCGAGAGACAGCTGCACGACGAGGGCATCCGTGGAACTGATCAGCCACGTATTAGGCAATGGCTCAAGATTTTCTATCTGGCGGTGCGAGTGTCTGGTGGCGGCGAAGAGGCTCCGATATCGAGAGAACAGATTATCATGAGGCAAACAGCTCTCACCGGCGGCGGAGGCGAGCCACTACGGACCAACTTCGAGCGAGTGCTGGCCATCCTGTTTCGCTGGCGCTCTGCCCTGCCCAAATCAGGTGGGCGGCTCAAGATTGATGGCTCACTCTCGGTCGACGCCAAGTCGGACGATATTGACGATGCCATTAAACATGCCTCGTTGGCCTTGGCCAACAACTGCAACCTGCCAACCAACGACAAAGAGGACAGACTCGCTGACCACAAGACGCTGCTACGAAAGCTGCTTACGAGGCCACTCAATCTGAAGCGGACCAACATATTCACGCTTAATTACGACACTCTAGTCGAGCAAGCCGCTGATGCTGAGGGGGTCGTGCTGCTGGATGGCTTTGTCGGAACGCAGCGACGTGTGTTCCGACCCGAAAGCTACGAGCAGGATCTCTACTTTCCTGCGGAGACGACTGAAGGTCGCGTTCATCGGTTCGATCGTGTGCTGCACCTATACAAGCTGCACGGATCGATTACGTGGACAGCAAATGAGCCGACTATGGATGACCCCTATGGCGTGCAGACGGTTCCGTTCAAGTCCGATGGTGTGCAGCCATTGCTGATCTATCCAGCTCCGACGAAGTACGGCGAGACACTGGGCATGCCGTACTCCGAGCTTTTCCGTCGATTTTCTGGGGTCGTCACGCGGCCTCAGAGTGTGTTGTTCGTCATTGGCTATGGCTTCGGTGACGAGCACGTGAACGCAATCGTCAGGCAGGCCCTAGCGGTTCCGAGTTTCACGCTGGTCATTGTTGATCCTAATCCGCAGAGCGAGTTCCTCACAAGGCTACGCACACAAAAAGACCGCAGAGTCTGGATCGCTGAGGGGCCTATGCTCGGAACGCTTGCTGGATTTGTAGAGCACGTTCTGCCGGACCTGCGGGACGAACAGATCCGCAAGAAGGTGCTGGCTACCTACCGGTCGCTTGCCAGAAACGCAGTTTCAGAAGAGAGTCAGACCGATGAGGACTGACTCCGAAATCGGGCGCGTTGTCGCCGTCGATACAGCCCAAGTCAGCATCGAGCTAAACCGCGACCTCAAGGGTATGAGCCGGATTACGTATGAAGGCCCGCAGGAAGTAGGGCGAATCAACTCTTACGTTATCATTCCCGTTGGCGCTCAGCGGCTTGTGGCCATGGTAACACGCGTCGTTCTGGTGGAAGATGCGGAGATAAAGGCAGACCGCACGATGGTAGCGCTTCCTGCAGCGCGCCGCTTGATGAAGGCGACGCTCATCGGAACGATTGATGGTGCGTCATTCAGGCAGGGCGTGTCACTGTTCCCGGTGCTCGACAACCCAGTGCATCTCGCCGGGCGTACAGACCTGGACGCGATCTTCGGCCCTATCGAGAGAGGCGAGAGCGCGACACTTGACCCGGAGAAGCCGGGGTACTGTATCCCCATCGGCGAGTCCACAGTCGTTCAAGGGCGCCCGATCAGGATAGACCCCGACGCCTTCTTCGGCAAGCATGCCGCCATCCTGGGAAGTACGGGGTCGGGCAAGTCCTGCACGATCGCGAGCCTGCTTCAGTCGATCCGGGAACAGCAAGCGGTGAAGCGAATGACCTGCGTAATCCTGGACACCAACGGGGAGTACCGCACGGCTTTCCAGAAGCAGAAGGAGGACGGCAGTTGGGAGGACGCGGGGGGAGGGAGATGTCTTTACATCCCATCCGACCCGACAAAGACAGGCGAACGTCTAGTGATCCCGTACTGGTTAATGAATGCAGAGGATTTCGTGCGGCTCTTTCGGGCGCGCGAAGGACTGCAGGCGCCCGTCTTGCTCCGTGCTTTGCGTTTGGCGCGTACGGGCGCGGCGGCATCTGGCACACCGGCATCAGCGCTCGAAGTACTAAGAACTGCCTGTCGGCAGATTCTCGCACTCATCGAGAACGATGCGCCGAATCAGCAGTGGGCAATTCCCAATAACTTGAAGCAGCTATGCAAAGACGGTCTGCGATATCGAGTGACAGTTCCTCAACACGTCCAGGCGCTGGACGAGGCGTTCGGTACAGAAGTTTTCACCAACTGGGAGACGGCACTCACGACGATTAAAGGAATTGCACAACTGGCAAGTAAGCGGGATAACGAGTTCGGACTGGGCGGGACATGCCTGCAGCAGATTCGAGATGCAATTGACCCGGTCATTTTGAGAATTAACCAGCTGGCTGTCGATCGGCCGTTGGGAACCGCCGACATCAGCGCCGATCAGCCGTGCCGTTTTGATCGTAGTCAGTTCATGGAGAGTGCCCTTGAAACCGCCATGCGCGAACAGGTGGAGTCGGGAAACCCTGCGCGAGTACGGGATGCGTGTGGACCGATGTTTCTCCGCATCCGAAGGTACTTCGAAGACCCGCGGTTTCGGTTCATATTCGATGCCTATCCACAGGCGTTGCATGTCCTGTCCGCATTCCTTCGCGACACGCTCGGCATCGGAGCTGCTTCGGAAGCCGAGTTGTCGAGCGAGGAAATCGTCGCGAAGGAGCGCTTGCCATTCTATGATCGCCAGCGTGACAAGAAGAGCGCCGTCGATGTTGTCATCCTGGATCTGAGTCTGCTCGCTGCGGAAGTGCTGGAGAATGTCACGGCCCTCATCGGTCGCTTAGTCCTCGAGTTCCTACAGCGACTCGGCGAACACGGGGGGGAGCAGGCCCGAGGCTCGCTCCCGATCGTACTCGTATTGGAGGAGGCCCAGAACTACATCCAGCAGCCTCGCTTCGCCGAGGAGGAGTCGATCGCTCGGATCGTGTTCGAGCGAATCGCGCGCGAGGGGCGGAAGTACGGGCTGTCCCTTGTGGTTGCTTCGCAGCGGCCCAGCGAGCTTTCGAAGACGGTGCTGTCGCAATGCAGCAGCTTCATCGTTCATCGACTTCAGAACCCTGAGGACCTGCGGTACTTTAAGGAAATAGTGCCGGGCATTTTCGGACCGATGCTGGAGCAGATCCCGGCGCTTGCGCCTCAGACCGCATTAGTTCTCGGGGAATGCGTTCCAGCACCTGCACTGGTGAAGATCCGTGAGGCGCGCCCAGTGCCCAGAAGCCGCGATCCAAAGTTCTACCGATACTGGGTGGCAGACGAAGCACCTGCTATTAACGTCGAGGATATCTGTAAACATTGGGAGAACGGCGGCATGGGAGATTGTGGCGGGGCGAGCGAATGACCGAGCGTTCCTTCACCGAATCCGTCGTCGAGTCTGCGGCCCTCGCCTGGCTCCAAGGGCTCGGCTGGAGCATCGCGCACGGGCCTGACATCGCGCCCGAAACGCTCCTCGCCGAGCGGCGCGACTACGGCGATGTGATTCTGGAGCAGCGCCTTCGCGATTCCCTTGCCCGGCTCAATCCGCATATTCCCGCCTCCACAATCGAAGATGCATTCCGCAAGCTCGCCCGTCCTGAGGGCGCCGACCTGATCGCGCGCAACCGCGCCGTCCACCGCCTTCTCGTCGAGGGCGTTCCCGTCGAATACCGCGACGATGAGGGCGCTGTCCGCGGCGATCTCGTCCGGGTCTTCGATTATTATCTACCCGCCGCCAACGACTGGCTGGCCGTAAACCAGTTCACCGTCACGGAAAACAAGCACACCCGCCGCCCCGACGTCGTGCTGTTCGTAAACGGCCTGCCGCTTGCCGTCATCGAACTCAAGAACGCCGCCGACGAAAACGCAACGATCTGGACGGCTTTCCGGCAGCTTCAGACGTATCAGGCGGAGATCCCGGCGGTTTTCGCATCGAACGCGCTTCTCGTGATCTCCGACGGCACGGAGGCGCGCGTAGGCACGATCACGGCAGGCCGCGAGTGGTTCAAGCCCTGGCGCACCGTATCCGGCGAGGGACCGGCCGATCCCAGCCTGCCCGAGCTCCAGGTCGTCCTCCAGGGCATATTCGCGCGGGAGCGCTTCCTTGACCTCGTACGCGATTTCGTCGTCTTCGAGGACGACGGCGGCGGCCGCCCCTCAAAGAAAATGGCCGGCTATCACCAGTTCCATGCCGTCCGCGTCGCGGTCGGAGAGACGATCCGTGCGGCCAAGCTTGCGCGCCCTCCCGGCACGGGCGAATCTCCGCCGGGACGCTTCGAGGCCGGCCGCACTCCCGGCGGCGAGCCGGGCGACCGGCGCATCGGCGTCGTCTGGCACACGCAGGGTTCGGGAAAGAGCCTGACCATGGCCTTCTATGCCGGATGCATCATCCGCGAACCCGCGATGGAAAATCCCACGATCGTCGTCCTCACGGACCGGAACGACCTCGACGACCAGCTCTTCGGGACATTCTCGCGCTGCCGCGATCTTCTGCGCCAGCCGCCCGTCCAGGCGGAAAACCGCGCCCATCTGCGCGAGCTGCTGCGGGTCGAGTCGGGCGGCGTCGTCTTCACGACGATCCAGAAATTCTTCCCGGATGACGGGGGCGATCCGTCCGCGGTTGCGCTTGCGGACCGCCGTCCGTATCTCTCCATGCGCCGCAACATCGTCGTCATCGCCGACGAGGCCCACCGCAGCCAGTACGACTTCATCGACGGCTTCGCCCGCCACATGCGCGACGCGCTGCCGAACGCCTCGTTCATCGGCTTCACGGGAACGCCCATCGAGCTGGCCGACGCCAACACGCGCGCCGTCTTCGGCGACTACATCAGCGTCTACGACATCCAGCGGGCGGTTGCGGACGGGGCCACGGTGCCGATTTACTACGAGAGCCGCCTGGCCGGGCTGGCGCTCGACGAGGCCGAACGTCCGCGCATCGATCCCGACTTTGAGGAGGCCACGGAGGGCGAGGAGGTCGAGCGCAAGGAGAGGCTCAAGACGAAGTGGGCGCAGCTCGAGGCCGTCGTGGGCGCCGGGAAGCGCCTGCGGCTCGTCGCCCGGGACATCGTCGAGCACTACGAGCGGCGCTGCGAGGCTCTGGCGGGCAAGGCCATGGTCGTCTGCATGAGCCGGCGCATCTGCGTCGAGCTCCACCGCGAACTCGTGCGGCTACGGCCGGAGTGGGACGGCGCGGAGGACGGCGAGGGCGTGATCAAGGTCGTGATGACCGGATCGGCCGCCGACCCCGCCGACTGGCAGCCTCACATCCGCAACAAGGCGCGGCGCGAGGCGCTGGCCAACCGCTTCCGCGACCCCGGCGATCCGTTCCGTGTCGTGCTCGTGCGCGACATGTGGCTGACCGGCTTCGACGCGCCGTCGCTCCATACGATGTACGTGGACAAGCCGATGCGCGGCCACGGCCTCATGCAGGCCATCGCGCGCGTGAACCGCGTGTTCCGTGACAAGCCCGGCGGCCTGGTGGTGGATTACCTGGGACTTGCACCCGAGCTGAAGACGGCGCTTGCGACCTACACTGAAAGCGGCGGCACCGGGAAAACGGCGCTTGACCAGGCGGAGGCGGTCGCGGTCATGCTGGAGAAGTACGAGATCTGCTGCGGGCTCTTCCACGGCTTCGACCGGTCGAAGTGGACGGCCGGCGCGCCCCAGGAGAGGTTGGCGCTTCTCCCCGCGGCGCAGGAGCACATCCTGAAGCAGGTGAACGGCGGGGATCGGTGTGTGAGCGCCGTGCGCGATCTGTCCAAGGCGTTCGCGTTGGCCGTGCCGCACGACGAGGCGATGCGGATCCGCGACGACGTGGCCTTCTTCCAGGCCGTGCAGTCCGTGATCGTCAAGCGGGCGCCGGGAGAGGCGCGGCCCGAGGAGGAGCTGGATCACGCGGTGAGGCAGATTATATCGAGGGCGGTTGCGCCGGAGGGGGTTGTCGATATTTTTGCGGCGGCGGGGCTTGCGAAACCTGACATCTCGATTTTGTCGGAGGAGTTTCTGGCCGAGGTGCGGGGAATGCCCCATCGGAATCTGGCGGTGGAGCTGCTGCGGAAGCTGCTTAAGGGGGAACTTTCGGAGAGACGGCGCAAGAACGTCGTCCAGGCCCGCTCGTTCGCCGAGATGCTGGAAGAGACGATCCGGCGATACCAGAATCGGGCGATCGAGGCCGCGAAGGTGATTGAGGAACTGATCGGACTTGCGCGTGAGATGCGGGCGGCCGGCGCGAGGGGCGAAAAGCTGAACCTGAGCGAGGAGGAGTTGGCGTTCTATGATGCGCTTGAGACGAACGACAGCGCGGTGAAGATCTTGGGGGATGAGACGTTGAGGGCAATTGCGAGAGAGCTGGTCGCGGCGGTACGCAAAAATGTGAAGATCGACTGGACGCTGCGGGAGGATGTGAGGGCGGCGTTGAGGGTGATTGTGAAGCGGGTTTTGCGAAAATACGGCTACCCGCCCGACAAACAGGAAAAGGCGACGAGAACGGTGCTGGAACAGGCGGAGCTGCTGTCGGAGGAGTGGGCTGCGTGAGGGTCTGGCATTATGTACGGAGGGGGAACCTTTGGATTTATTGCCGCAGAGTGCGGATAAGGATGTAGAAGCGCGAGACGCACTTTGGCGGGCGATATGCGTTGCTTCTGAAGACATTCTGAATCGGCTTAGAATTAGATCTATCCACAGTGAAAAGGAAACTCAACTTCGTCTTAACTCGCCAGTTCCAGACGTTCCTACATGGCAACTTGTTGAGGCGCTCAGCTTATTGGGAATCATCCTTCGCTCTGAAGAGGCATCCGCTGATTCAGTAAGAATTTTTGGGAAAACGGGTCCGATTGAGATTAAAGAAGATGGGGTGGTTCGTTTCTTATGGTCACAACAAACTCTAAAAGGTGAAAAAAGCAATCTTTGGGGCCGACCGGACATTATTGTGACAACATCCTCAGAAATGCCAAACCCGGGCAATGCCGTCCGAATTATAGAAGCCAAATGTGTCAAAAAGCTGGACACACAAATAATCAGAAGTGAATTTGGGAAAGCTCATGATCTTCGAGTAGCGACATATCTAATCTGGAGTTTCTATTCTCCAACCATGCGTGTAGTTGAGGGCGCTCAAGGACTTGGCATTGACATTGAAGCAATCGGATTTGACACCAAGTGGAGGTCAAAGCTTATTGAAGAGCCTGAGACTTTGATATCACGCGTAGCCTATACACAGGAACAAGTTAGCAAGAATAATAGATTTATTACAGTATATGAAAAAGTGGGTCGCAATATCAGAGATAAACTGACGATTTTATAAATGATCGTATATAATTCCGGAGGAACGATCTTCAAATCAGTTGAATGCAAATCGATAAGATTGAGATTTTATTTGAGGATGGATCATGATCAGCAAAGAAAAGCTTCGTAAGACATCGGATATCGCGGTTTTTGCCAGAAATCATCATAAATATCTGGAAGCGGCGGCAGGCAGAAATATGGTCGATCCTGAGAAGCCGACAACTTTCCGGGCCAGGTCGATATGGAGCACGGCTCGGGATGCCCTGCAATTGTATAAAACCCTAACAATCTATTTTTCGGCGGTTGGCGGGAAAGGGGATGTCGAGTATTCCGCAACTCTGCACCATATCAGACTTCACCCCAAGCGTGGTGATCATGAGACGGAAACATATCTTGGTTTCACTTTAATCGATGAAGAAGTTGAAGGGACCAGCAAAGAAGGATTGTGGGAACAATTCTATTTACAGAATTGATAAAACTCGAAAATGGGACACCCATCAGTCCGAAATATGGTTATAGTTACTGTATGGTCCACCAGCATACTCAAAGTCCGGGGGATGACTTCATCGCCGGTCCCGAGGAGATTGAGGATCCATCTCGATACTCCGAGGGCACCAGTCGCACCGTGTCAGTGAACGTCTTCGAGAGAAGTAAAGCGGCTCGGCAGAAATGTATCGCTCACTACGGGCTTGATTGTGCAGTTTGCGGGTTCAACTTTGCCAGGGCATACGGCAAGGTATGCTCAGGTATAATTCATGTCCATCATCTTAAGTCTTTGGCCGAAATCGAAAAAAAATATAGGGTCAATCAGCTTAAAGATCTGAGGCCGGTGTGTCCGAATTGCCACGCGGTTATCCATTCTTCAGACCAGCCTTTGTCGATTGAAAAAGTCAAATCAATGATAAAAAGATCGTGAAATCGATGCCCTCGATTTGATATCATACATCCGGACTCTCAATCCTGTTCAGGGTTGATCGGTGGTTAAATGGCAAAGAAAAGCATTCAGACGAGCGACGAAGAGATCGCCCGGAGGGCGATGGACCTTGCCCGGCAGATCAACGGCCGGGTTTTCGTGGCGCAAAACGGCGCTTTCCTGGTCGGCGGAAAGCCGGATTTCCAAAAACTTCGCCGGTGTCTTGCGGAAATCTCAAAACCTCCGAAAGACGACGATGCGCCCACGCCCATGGATTTGGGATTCGCACCGACCGTGATCACGCCGCTGACCGGTGAGCTGCTCGCCGCATGGAGCCGCGGCCTACAGAAATGGCGGAAGATTCTGGACGATTACGAAAAGCCCCGGCAAAAGACCTCCGAGCGGCGCGGGAAGTATCGCCGTTGGAAAGATGAAATCGACCGGCTCTCGCATACTCTGGAGCATCTCTGGGAAGTCCATCGGCTGTCGAAAGGCGGGAAGCCGCCCCACGGAATGACTTACGTCTCGGAAGACCTCGCCGCAGCCGAAGGCCGTTCGACACACGGTCCCGATCCACGTTTCACGGAACCGCTTTGGGACTGGATGGAGCGTCTTGTCATCTGGATAGGAGGTTCGGAGGCGGGCCTGCGGTTTCACAAATCGCTGCTTCCCCACGTGGAAAGCCGCGCGGCCCGGGAGAAGCGATCTCTGATCGCAAGAGCGCTTCCTCAACTGCGATCCCTTCGAGACAGCCTGATCGGTCTTCCCCGCGCCCAAATGGCGAAAACCGTTCGCAAGGCGCTGTCCGGCATTGCTGAAGAGATATTGACGGAATTCGCCGTGCAAATCCCCAAAAGCCCGCGCGATATTCAAAAACATGTTGAGTATCTCATTGCAGACTGCGAGAAAGCCTCTGCCGGAAATCCGCCTCCGGCGCGCCTTGTCGGATCGGCCGCGGCGCTTTGCGCCGTGGACGGCGCGCAAATCCCGTTGCCGACCTGGCTGTTGATGCCGGGTGATCAAGAGGACGTAGCGAAAAGAGTCCGCTTTATTAATAAACTGCAAGACGAACACAGTGAACCGGGCTATGACTTGCTGCTTTCGGCGCTGGGCGAAACGAAAGACGCTTTAAAAAGAGATCTCCGTGTGATCCGCAAGTTCCTTGCAGCCGGAGTTGAAAAAGACGATGCGATATGGGCCGACCGTCGTCTATCCTGGGGCGCCGAGGCTCTGGCCGACAAGAGCCTTTCTCCTCATTCTTTCCGGGCTCTTGCTGCGGTCCTGGAGAAATCCGGACTGAACTTCAATAAGGTCGACGTCAGTCTCGCTGATGTTGCCGAAAAAACAGCCTCAAGAGGCAGCACGAATATTGTGGAAGCTTTTACCCTGTGGCTTTCAACGCTCAACCCCGCATCGCTTGATAAAAAAATTGTCACATGGGCCTGGAACTGCATCTGCCGGATTCTTGTTCTGGAGGGGATCAGTCCGGCCCTGAGGGATACCTTAAGGCAATGGGCCGAACCGCCGAAAACCGGGGTACGGCTTCCGCCTGAAATCGCCGTTACGGTTGCTCCCGAGATCCGAGAGTGGCTGTCAAAACTGCATTACTACCAGAAAATGTCCGGTCATAAACCCGCTTTACCTGCGTCTCTGTCGAGAATGTTCGACGCCGGCGGTCGCGAGTCCGGCGAGCTTGAACATCTGCGCGAACTCAGAACGAACGGACGGCTCGACGAACGGATGGCTTCCAGGCTGGCGCTTCTTGAGAGCCGTGAGGGGAAGAGTCGCTCGGCCTCCCAACAGCGCATCCTGAAACAGGCTCAGGAGGTGTGCGCGCATGCCGCATTGGAAGCGATCAGGCACTTATCTCACCGGGAGGGCCTCCTCCTATGGAAGCGGCAGATCGGGATTGACCCGCCCAGCCATCTTACGGATGATCAGGTTTTCCGAATCGCCGCCTGGGGCGCCCGGCTTGACAAGACGGCCGCCAGGCGTCTTCAGGAGTTGCTCGAAGTCTGGAAAGAATGCGGTTCAAACTACCGTGAGCGCCTGCCCTTGAATTCAGACTGGCTAAGAGCCGCCGCAACCCGCATCGATCTCCGGGCTTGGTTCTCACCTGAACCGTGTGAAGTCGATCTTCACGGATTGAACGTCACGATAGGCCTTTCTCCCGACCCAATTAGAATTTTCCTGATGGGCGACTTTTTTAGAACCTGTTTGAGTATAGACAGCAGTAAGGAGCTATCCGTGCTGACGAATGCCTATGATGCCAACAAAGCGGTGGTCTTCGCCCTGGGATCGGACAGTCAGGTCCTGGCCAGAAAACTTGTTTGCCTCGGTTCGGATTTCCGGCTTCTCGGCTTCAGAACGTACGTTGCTGAAAACGAATCGCTGACCGAAGAACGGAAAAAGAGCATCAGTTCTCTGATGGATGCATTCTGCGGCCGCTGGGCCCGTAGGGTGGGCTTACCATTGGGACAGACCGGCGCGCCGGCAAAGTTGTCCGGCCTTTATTGGTATGACGACGGCGCCGAGCCATGGTTACCCTCCGCCATAAACGCATGGGCCGACCCCGCTTTGGAAATCAAAACGGCCGCCGCCCGCGCGGGAGTCTTGATGCCGAAGATTGCCGATGCGCTGTCGTCAAAGTTGCAGGACTGCCTCGATTTGCTCGATGAACTGGGAATCCCGAAGCCCACTGGCGTTGATGGTTGCCGGGAATTTGCGGATGCGCCCGATCTTGCCGAAGAAGTCCTTGCGATTCTGGCCCGAGAAAGTCAGGACGTACGACTGGCGCGCCTTGTCTTCGAGAATGCCGTGACCGAGGGAGGACGGATTGAGGCGCTGACGTCTGTTGCCCTTCTTGAAAAAATAGACGAGATGGCCGAGCAAGTCTTCGCTGCCGCCCGTTCGAATTCTGAAATGGCTGATCGCGCCATGGAAGTTCTCCGCCGTATGGATTTCCCCAAAGCCTGGCAATTGTTCATGAAGCTGGCAGTCAGCGAGGTATCGAATGTCGAAGAACTTTGGTTGACTTTAGCGGTCGCGGATTCCGTCGATTCGGCGGATGCCCTGATCGACACATGCTTTACGCCGGGCCGGCATGACATATATTTTCCGGAGCATTTTATGGTTCAAGAAATGCTCGCCGGCCTCGACATGAGGCTGCCGCAGGCGGTGGTGCTGGACGCTTTTGTCAGTTTTTATCCCGAAAACCGCCTCTACCTTGCCGAATGGATGCCGCCTTGTCCGGATGTCCTGAAGCGCCATCATTTGGCGAAGATGGCCGAATTCGATGAGGATGACAAGGAGGATGAGCAGCACGCGGTGCTTTCAACGGCTATTGTCGCCATGGCAAACCCGGGTCCCCGATCATCGGCCTATTTGAAGAACATGGCGGAAAGAGAACCGGCGGCTTTGCTGGCTCTGTCGCTTTTATACGGCGGGAAATATCGGGAGTTTATTCGGAAAACGGCATTCGACATGTCCGCCGAACCGGCGGCCGTTCTTGCTCTGCTTGTTTCGGAAGGTGAGCCTGCGGCGGACGATCTCTTGAAAGCCACGCTTAAAAGCTATCCCCATCAAGGCGCGATGATCAACAGCGTCAGGGAACTGCATCGGGGTTTCAGCAACCTGGACGGGGGGATGTGTGTTGACTTTTTCGAATCGACTCAGCTTGGCAAGAATATATCCCTGCTCCCGTATGTGATTTGGCGGCTGTGGAGGTGGACGGATGCCGGGCAACCGAATATTCCGGCTCTTTCGGCGCTTATGGCGAGCGGCAATACCGCGGAATTTCTCTATGCACAAAAGGTTTGCCTGTCTGGGTTGTCGGTGAGGTTGGCGGGATTACTTCGGAATGCGATTGACGAAAATGCCGCTCCTCTGAGAGAGACCCTGCTGAATTTGCTGGACAAAAAATCTTCTCTGAGGAGTGGCGGAGATGCGTTGCTTCTGAACAAGCTGTGCGACGAGAAACTCTGGGCGGACCCGCCCTCAGGCGATCGCGGCATGCTTTTGCTGGGAGATGCGCTGAACTGCGCCGGGGCGTGGGAGCTTCTTCTGGACGAGGCGGGAAACGAACGCCCGGTTTTAAAATGGGTCGACTGGAAAACTGTCTATGACATCCGTTTTCCGTTGGACATCAAGACGTCGGCATGCGCGATGGAATTGCTGATGTCGGTCATTCCGCCGGGTGAAATCAGCAAGAAAATCCGGCCGATTACCGGGCTTCAAAAACGCCTGCTGGAGAAGGCGGGGTCAGATGCCGAGAGATAACTCGTAAGGATGCTTGAAAAAAGATGATCGAGACTCGACTTATTAAACAAAGGGATCATCACGCAATATTGGCAATATCCGAATCACTTGCCTCTTGGTTTGATGTAGACGCTAGGGACCGGGCGATACCTGTCGATCTGCGGCATCAGAAAGGATTTGTTGCTCTGTTGAATGGGGTAATCGTCGGATTCATTACGCTCTATGTAGCCGAGGGCCGGCTTAACATTGGTTGGATGGGAGTCCGTCCGGATACTCAAAGGCAAGGAATCGGGAGGCGTCTTCTCTCCTGTGCCGAAGACTTTGCCAGAGAGCAAGGTATTAAGGAAGTGGCGACTTACACTCTGGGTGCCGGGGTGAATTACGAGCCATACGAGGCAACCCGAAACTTCTATTTTAAAAATGGAGCTTGTTTCAAAGTTACGTGATGGCATTTGACAAGGACGAAAAAAAAGGGCTACAACCCTCCATGATATCCACAACAACATCAGGAGGAGTAGCCCAATGGACGACCTCGAAATCAAGATCGCCATCACCTACAGAGTACCAAAAAACAACCTTACGCTCAACGGCCTTCTGCGCGGTCTGGAACGCGATCGGGATGAGATCATGAGAGCGGTCCTCGGCCGCATCCTGGAGGCCTTGGAACAAAAGGCCAAGAACGATTATCCTCCGGGTCGTTATGTCCAGAACGGCCACCAATCGACGGCCCGCGTCCTGATGACCTCGTTTGGTCGAGTTCGCCACCGCCTGGCCCAGGTCTTGGACCGGACGACGGGGGCCGTCGTCTTCCCCTTGGCGAAGCGACTGAAGATCGAGCCCTATCGGCAGTACCAGAGAGAGACGCTGGAAGCTCCGGTGGGTCAGGCCATCCACCTGTCCTACCGCTTGGCCGCCAAGGAGACGCGACGTCTTCGCGGCCACGGGCCGAGCCCCAGCACTCTCTGGCGCCGGCTTCAGGAGGTCGCCGTCTCTCAGGGCGGGTGGCC